>JAITCT010000104.1 GCA_031282925.1 Dysgonamonadaceae bacterium
GACCAAGTCTGCCGCGTTAATCTTCACTTTCGGTTTGACCGAACCTTCAAGGGTACGCTGCCGGGGAAGCGCGGCAAAGGCTTCTTTGAGCGCTTTGTTCTCCGCCCCCCGGGCAATCATGACCCCTATAACCGCTAAATTTCCCTGTTCATCTTTATGAACAAGGTGCAATTCCATAGGGAAAGACTCGCCGTCTATCTTATGCTCGCCCGGAGCATGGAAATGGAATTGCTGCAATACATAAGGCGCCGCGCCGTCAACGGTAATGTAATTGTCCCCGGCGAGCGGCGTCAGTTCAATGGTATGACCGTTGTTTTCCACTTCAAACTCAGTTTCCCTGTATGCAAATACAAGTTGACCAAGGTTATCGACCGGCACGCTAAGCGCCGTAACAATGTCAATGGGAGACTGGGATACGCCGTCTTTTGCAAGCGCATAAGCAGGGTTCAGGGTATGCCAGTACGCAGGGCAGGATTCCCCGGTATAGGTCCAGTGTCCGGTTTCTTCGGCGGGCAGGGGTGGAGCCTGTACTGCCGACTGCTGTATAACGGCGCATACGAATAGCAAGAGTGGGTACAGACTCCGGGTTGACCGCGGCCACACGGATGCGCAGTAACTGAGTAATGCGGCGGCGGAATGATTGATTTGCTTTATTTTCATACGTAAATAAGTATATAAGTTATGAGTAAACGAGTTGACGAGTAAACAAGTAAACGAGTGAACGAATGCACTTGTTGGTGCGAGGTTCTACCTCGCGCCCGTTTATTCTGACAGGTTGAACCTGTCGGGATAGTTGCGACAAGGTAGAACCTTGCCGCAACAAGGATTCGCACCCGCCGCAGTCTTCACCATTCACCGTTTCACCCTGGATTGCTTCACCGCTTCGCAGTTCGCAATGACGCAGTGCGGCTGAATAATCCCCTAATTATCAATTGTCAATTTTCAATTATTTCAATATCCCGGATTCTGCGGCAGTCCTTCGGGATTCAAATCCCTCTGATCCTGCGGAATGGGATAGAGATAGTTACGCTCGGAGACGGCGCTTTTGAAAGGCACTTTACTCACCTCTTCCACCAGGATTCCCCAGCGGACAAGGTCGAACCACCGCTTGCCTTCCTGCACAAATTCAAAGAGGCGTTCATCCTGTATGGCTTTGCGGAAACCGTTCACATCAAGTCCGCTCAAGTCTACGCCGGGTTTGGACGAAGGCTGAGTATAGGGCAGTTCGCCGAAAGCGCGGCGGCGCACCTGATTAATAGCTTCGTATGCTTCGGGCACAGGGCCGTTGTTTTCCTCGTTGAGGGCTTCGGCCAGAATCAGCAGGACTTCCGAATAACGGATAAGCGGGAAGTTGACCGGGTCGCCCGACCGTTGCTGGTACGGCTTGTTAATGTCGCTCACATACTTGATGAAAAGCGCCCGCGGGAAAATATAAGTTCCCGCCTGTTTGAGGTAGGATACATCGCGGCGCGTATCCTTTATCACACCGTTGTCGATGAAACGGTTATATCCGATTTCGTCGCTTGCCGGAATGTCGGCCGGTTCAGTGGGAACAGTGCCGAAATAAGACACGGAAGTCAGCGTATTTCCCGTGCTGCCGCTCGTTCCGTTTTGCCCGTTTTCAAACTGGATGGAAAAGACATGTTCCGGCCCGTTTTTCCTGTCGGGTTTGGTGAAAAGGTCGCCGAAATCATCCACCAGCCTGTATTCGTACAAATCGGCGTTTGTAATGATATCCTGCGCCGTTTCCCGCGCTTTTGTCCACTCTTTCAGGGTGAGGTAAACATTGGCCAGCAGCGCCCTGGCCGCGCCGCCGGTGGGACGTCCCCTGTCGGCGGCGGCGTAAGTGGGAGGCAAAGCCAGGGCATCGGTCAAATCGCTGATGATTTGCGCGTATATCTCATCCTTGCCGGAGCGTCCCGCCTTCAGTATTTCATTTTTCAGTTCGCCCGCTTCATGCAACACCAGCGGGGCATCACCCCAGAGGCGCACAACGTTGAAATAAAGCAAAGCGCGGATAAATTTGGCCTCGTTCGTTAAGCGTTGCCTCAAGTCCGCGTCCCCGCCGGTAATGCCGGGAATGTTGTCGATAGCGATATTTGCGCGGTTGATACCGTTGTAAATCTGTTTCCAGACAAGCGCCACGCGGTCGTTGCCCGCTTCGATGGCCAGCCTGCTGATGGACTGCACATGATAGTTGGAAGCCGAACTGCCGGCCGCAGCATAATCCGAACCCATATCCGTAAGGAAATAAAGGTTGCGCCCGTAGAGCGACTGTTCGCCCTCCGTGTAAGTAAGCGCCTGATACACGCCGGTTACCGCAGCCGTAGCATCAGCGTCGGTTTTAAAAAACTGTTGCCGGGTAATAACGCCTTCCGGCTCAAGGTCAAGCTCGTTGCATGAAGCAAAGGCAACGGCAATAAACACGGTAGATAATATCTTTTTCATATCGTAATTCGTAATGCGTAATTCGTAATTTCTCAAAACGTTATCTCAATTCCCGCAAGCCAGCCTTTGGACGAAGGATAAACGCCGAAATCAACGCCCTGGAAAAGGCTGTTCTGTTCGTAGGTATTCGCTTCGGGGTCGTAACCGCTGTACGCGGTGAAAGTAAGCAGATTCTGTCCGCTCGCAAACAGCCTTACCTTCTCAATGCCGGCCTGCTTCACCAGATTTCCGGGCAAGGTATATCCCAGGGAAAGGTTTTTCAGCCGCAGGTATGAAGCGTCTTCCACAAGCCGGTCGCTGACCACGGCGTTCGGCGTGTTGGTTGCACGCGGATATTCGTTCGACGGATTTTTGAGCGTCCACCGGTCGCGGAATCCCCCGGCAACATTGTCATTTGTAGTAGTAATTTCCAAATGGGAACGCAAAGCATTGTAAAGTTTGTTGCCGTAGCTGCCTTGCAGCAGGACGCCGAGGTCAAAACCTTTGCAGGAAAACGTATTGGTGAAGCCGAAAGTGAATTTGGGGTGAGCGCTTCCGAGAACAACCCTGTCGGCGTCGTTAATCACTTTATCGTCCCCGCCGTGATTCACATATTTGCGGTCTCCGGCCTGCACTCCCGTTGTCCAGCTGGGCGTCGGAACAGCCGACACATCCTCATCCAACCGTACAATGCCGTCGGTTTCATACCCCCAGAACGTTCCCAGCGCATATCCTTCTTTTACTATCAGCGGGTTGAAACGCCCGATATTCGTGTTGGGTATGCGCGGCGTATAGGAATCCACATTGTCGCCCAGGCTTTCCACCCTGTTTTGGTTGTGGGCAACAGTCAGGGCGGTATGCCAGCGGAAAGATTTCGCCCTTCTGCCGCTCACGACTTCGGCGTTCAGGCTGAATTCAACCCCCTTGTTTGAAACGCTGCCCACGTTTTTCAATCCCTGCGCATACCCGCTGGAAGTAGGAATGGGAACTTCAACCAGCAAGTCGGAAGTCAGTTTGTAATAAACGTCAACGATGAAACTGATGCGGTTTTTCAGCAAACTGAAATCGAAACCGGCATTATACTGCGTGGTAGTCTCCCACTTCAAATCCGAATTGGCAATATTGTCGGGAGCATAGCCGCTTGTCAGTTTCCCGCCGAAACTGTAGATTACGGACGAATACCTCGAAAGATACCGGAAGTCGCCGATTTCCTGGTTGCCGATGCTGCCGGCGCTCAGCCTGAGCTTCAGCCCGCTGACGGATTTCACATCCTTAAAGAAAGCCTCCTCGTTGATGTTCCACGACAAGCCGAGTGAAGGAAAATATCCCCACTGGAAACTCGGCGCAAACCGCGACGAACCGTCGGCGCGGAACGAAAACGTAGCGTTATAGCGGTTTTTGTAGGAATAATCCACGCGCCCCAGCCCCGAATTGAGCGCCGAAGTAACGGCGTCGCTCGCAGCCTGCGAGGGCGAACCCCCTTCCAGGTCGTTATAGCCCGTAATGTTGTTCAAAAAATCGGTAGCGGAAGCAAGCGCACTTTCCGTATGGATGTTTTCCGCCGTATAACCGGCCAGAGCCGTCAGGTGGTGATGCTCGCCGAAAACCTTGTCGTAGGTGAATGTCCATTCCGTTTGCCACGATCGGGTCGTGTTGTTTCCCACGGAACCGACTCCCTGCGTATTCAGTCCGCCGGATGTATATGACGGAAGGTAAAGATTCTGCCTGGCCCCGACCAGATCGGCTCCCGCATTGATTTTAGCCGTCAGTTCGGGAATGATTTTGTATTCTGCGAAGAAATTCCCGAAAGTACGGTTCACCTTCGTTTCGTTGTCCACATCCTTCAAGTCGGCAATCGCATTCCGGTTCAGGTTGTAGGTATCATCAAAATGATAGCTGCCGTCGGCATTGTAAACAGGCAATACGGGAGGCGTGGCAAGCACGCTCACAAATGCGTTGATAGCGGAATATCCTCCCGATACGTCAGGCACGCCCGTCTGCTTCGAGGAACTGACCGAAAGGTTCAGTCCCGTTTTGAAGCGTTCGTTCAGCCTGCGCTGCAAGTTTGCACGCAGGGTGTAACGCTCGAAACCGCTGTTCACGATAACGCCTTCCTGATTATAGTAACTCCCCGAAACGAGGTAGTTGGTTTTGGCGTCGCCGCCCGCAATGGATAGCTGGTGATTTTGCGTCAGGGCTGTGCGCAAAGCGGCGTCCTGCCAGTCGTAACCTTCGCCGAAAGCGTCAATTTCGGCCTGCGTAAACGGCGTGTTGGAAGTGGACAGGCTGGGATCGGAAGCAATAATGTCGTTGCGCAGCAATGCCCATTCGCGCCCGTTGAGCAGGTCAAGTTTCTTTCCCGCCACACTCAGTCCCGCGCTTCCGGTATATTGTACGCGGTCTTTTCCCGCCCCTTTCCGGGTTGAAACAAGGATAACGCCGTTTGCGCCGCGCGAACCGTAGATAGCCGTAGCCGAAGCGTCTTTAAGAACCTCAATGGAAGCAACGTCGGAAGGATTAATCGTAGCCAGCGCATTCAGCCCCGCCCCCGAAAGGCTTATGCCGGCCGAAGTAGCCGCATTGTTGTTGTACATGATTTGCCCGTCAATAACATAGAGCGGCTCATTGCCGCCGGTGATGGAATTTCCCCCGCGGATACGGATGGACGCCGAAGCGCCGGGCTGTCCCGAACTCTGCGTAACTTGCAGGCCGGCAACAGCGCCGCTCAGCAAGTTGTCGAACGAGGTTTGCGGCTGTTCGATATTCACTTTCGGCACCGAAGCCACCAGGCCGCTGATGTCGCTGCGTTTCTGCGTGCCGTAACCAATCACAACGATTTCGTTCAACACGTTTTCCGACAGGGAAACGACAATCGGTTCGGAGAGCCTTTCGTAAACATCAATTTCCTCTGCCCTGTACCCTGCATAAGAAATGGAAAGCGTGGCCGGCAATGAAGAAACGGACAGACTGAATGCTCCGTCAATATCGCTCACCGTACCTGTTTGAAGACCCACAACCACAATATTTGCGCCGATAACGGGTTCGTTGCTGTGCCGGTCAATCACTTTTCCGCTGATTTTCACATCATTTTCCTGTGCATAACCGAAAAATGGGAAGAAAATAGCGATTAATAACAAAAAATGTAGTACTTTTGCCATAATTTTATATTCGTTTTAATCAGGCGTCCTCCACTCCAATTTGCAGAACGGTAAGGAGGACGTTTTTTTTACAAAAAAACTGTCCGGTTTCTATTCGGACAGTTCTTCACGCATCATAATTGTTGTTTTATTTTCGCTGCAAAGGTAGGGCAGTTCGACAGTTGCCGCAATACCACGTTTGCGGTATTTTTGCCGGTCAAAATTTGTATGGTTATACTTTGCACATCCTGTTTCATCAAAAATGGAAAATGATTTCAACACGAAGACACGAAAGCACAAAGACACTGTTCATACCGGGTGTATTTCAAATGGTTGCGCCCCGTCATTCCCGCGCAGGCGGGAATGACAAAGCACACTGCGACCATTGTTGAATACATTATAATAAGGTGTATTATACCCAATGCTATGAAGCCCATGGCAAAACTATCCGGAAACAAGGTCAACCGTCAATTACAGCAAGCCCATTTCAATCATTTCTATAATCTGTTCGGTAGCGGCGTCTTTGCCTTCGGGGTCCCATTTCGATTTAAGGCTGGCTCCGAACATTCCGGCAAAAATATTCCAAAATCCCGCGCGGAAAGGGCCTAAAAAAGCCTTTACCAGATCGAAGGAAGTCTGGTTACACTCGCGATCCACCAGTCTGATTAACAGCTTTCCCTGCGACAAGGTCATTTTTTTGAGTACCGGCCTGTATTCTTTAACTAAATCGTTTTCCATGCGGGACAAATGTTTTTTCCGTTCTTCTTCGGTCGGCATAGTCATGATGTATTCGTAAGTCTCAATAAGCGTTGCATAAATCATTTTGGCATAAGGCAAAGTTTTTTTCACGTCCAGCACCATTTTCCGGTATTTTGCGTCTGTCGAAAAACGCCTGTACATTTGTGGAGGATACACATATATATCGTTCATCACCATCGTTTTTACAGAATCCCCTTCATCTGCGGCATAAGCGGGAATACTTGATTTGAAAATATGCTGGGCTGCTGTGTTTGTGCAGGAAACACAAAAAATGAAAAGAATGACGGATAGATGCTGTTTCATGCTGCAAAAATAGTATTATGTAATGAAAAGCACAAAAATTTTTTCTGTCCTTGTCCTGAAACAGCAAGACAAAAGGCAAACAGAAAATTGATGACGAAACAGGTATAAAAGAAAAGCTCTGTTTCCTTATTATATATGCCCGTCAATTCGTAAAATATATTTGAAATAATTGCAAAA
>JAITCT010000115.1 GCA_031282925.1 Dysgonamonadaceae bacterium
TCACCGGTATGTTGCAGGTACAGTTGCGTTATTTCGTCTTTGGTGAAATTCTGCAAAGTGTATGCTTTGGTAACGATATTGAACGGGCTTGCGCTGCCCAGCGATTCACTGTCGGGACGGATTTTAGCCTTGTAATCGCGGATATTGCGCATACCTGCCAAGGCTACGGAGTGAACAAACGGCACAAAACTTCGATCATTGTACCCACTTCGTAATTGTCTGAGAAATGAAATCAGCGTCCCTTCGCTCAGGCAGTCCGCCTCGTCGAATAAAATCACCAGCGGTTTGTCCAACAATTTACAGAATCGTTTGAGCGACGAATTCAAAAACGCCGGTGAAATTTTCATAATCCGCATCTCCGGCAAAATCCAGACGGTGCGGAATATCCGTATCTTCGAGTTTGACTTTGATATTCCGTACAATCTCAGGTATGCCTTTTTCCGGTTCGATAACCCCTTGCACCTCCTCCAGCGAACAATACAGCGCATAATATTTCCCACCGGCATTGAGCCTTTTAGTCAAATCCTGCAGATAGGTCGTTTTTCCGCTCTGCCGCGCCGCATGAATCACAAAATACTGTTCCCGGTCTATCAACTTTTCGACGCCCTGCAAACGGGTGGCGGCGTCTATCATATAATGCTTGGCACTGTTACATGGCCCTGCTATATTAAAGTATCTCATTGCTAAAAATATTTATTGTTTGGCAAAATTACATGAAAATTTTCACATAACATACAGGCAGATAAAAATTATCCCGGATTGCTTCAGGCTGTTGCCTTCGCAATTGTAAAAGTCAACTAATTCGTTACATGTTTGCGCGTTTGGTCGGCGGGATATTGCCCGTAGGGGCGCACCTGTGTGTGCCCCCCTACGTTGATAAAAGGCGCGAGGTGCAGCCTCGCACCAACAAGGAGGGTAGCTTTAACAGAGGTATAAAAGCAAAGTATAATGGTTGAACCAAACTTTTAGGACGTTTTGCCGAATTTTAAAAAAGGGGAGGTAAACATCCGGGATGTGGAAGTAATCATTTGGAATGTGGAAGTAAACATCCGAAATGTGGAGGTAAACATCCGGGATGTGGAAGTAAACATTTGAGATGTGGAGGTAAACATTTGGAATGTGGAAGTAAACATCCGGGATGTGGAGGTAAACATTTGGAATGTGGAAGTAAACATTCGGGATGTGGAGGTAAACATCCGGGATGTGGAAGTAAACATTCGGGATGTGGAAGTAAACATCCGGGATGTGGAGGTAAACATTTGAGATGTGGAAGTAAACATCCGGGATGTGGAGGTAAACATTCGGGATGTGGAAGTAAACATCCGGGATGTGGAAGTAAACATTCGGGATGTGGAGGTAAACATCCGGGATGTGGAGGTAAACATTCGGGATGTGGAAGTAATTTTTTAAAGAAGAAAGTGTATTTGCACAAAAGATTTTCCAAAACCGATTCGTTTTCCCGTTGGTTTGCGGGCGGTAAGGTCTGATATAGCGGTGTTTGACAGCCATTTCCGGCAACAGGCGCTCAAAGGGGTGTTCCCTCTCTGTTTGGGCCGCAGCCGAACTCCTTGATGCAGCCTTGCATCCGGCGGGCTGGGGTTTGCGAGAGTAATGTTGAATTTGTCATTTTTTTCGTTTTTACATGTTCGTTATAAAGATAGCAAACATGTAACGAATTAGTTGACTTTTACAATTGCGAGCCGCGAAACAATCCAGGGGGGAATTGATAATTAGGGAATTATCCAGCCACACTACGTCATTGCGATCCGTAAGGCGAAGCAATCCAGAGAATTGATATTTAATAATTGATAATTAGAGGATTATTTGGCCTCACTGCGTCATTTAGATGTTACGTTGTTGGGGATATTAACGGTTTGCGAACTATATGCTTTACCGCCTGTATAATTCGCTTTATCATTCAGGCATATTTTGGGAAAACTGCAGCCATAGAATGCGCCTTCTCCTGTGGATGTTACTGTCGCCGCCAGTGAAATATCTTTAAGTCTATATAAACCCTGAAACCACCCGTTACCTGTATGAGTTATCCATCCGTCAGGCACATACCAGGCAGCATACGACCAGCCTCACACCGCCATAACTTCGCCGATACAAAAAATGGCGCAAAGCGCCAAAAATAAAATGAACTTTTTCATATTCATCCAACTTGTCTGTCAAAATAACACCGGACACAAACCTTTCATAAAAGCGAAAAATAAAAAAAACTTTTCCCGGAAAGAAACTGTTATGACATTAATTATATGAATAAGAAAACATTTATTCCAGTCAAACCGGGAAAAAGTTTTTCAGCGATATTAATAAAAATAAAAAAAAAGTTTCACATATTAAAAAATGCTGTAAAGGAAAAAAATTGACAAAACAAAAAAAGCCACAATATTTAACAAATTTAAAGGATATTCATCCGGTTTATTTTACTTCGCTTCCGGGCGAAACCTCTTTATCCGGCCGAATGACCGCAACGGCGCCGTCTGCATTTTCCGCCGCCAAAATCATGCCTTGCGATTCGATTCCCCTGATTTTCCGCGGTTCGAGGTTAGCGATGAAACAAACCTGCTTTCCGACAAGCTCTTCGGGAGCATAATATCCGGCAATTCCCGAAAGAATGGTTCTGCCGCCCAATCCGTCGTCGATTTTGAATTGCAGCAGTTTGTCCGCCCTGGGTACTTTGCTGCATTCCAATACTATCCCTGTGCGGATATCCATTTTTTCAAACGCGTCGAAGCCGATGCAGGCTTTGAGCGGTTTGGCCGCCGCCTGCGATTCTTTCAACACATTGGCTTTCCGGGCGTCCTGCAATTTTTGAATTTGCTTTTCAATTGCTTCATCTTCAATTTTTTCAAACAGCAAATCAGGTTGATTGAGCCTGAGACCCGTTTCGAGCAAATCAATGCTTCCCAAGTCGCTCCATTTCAAGTCCTTTTTGTTAATCATCCGTTTGAGTTTTTCGGAAGAAAAAGGCAGGAAAGGCTCAAAGGCAATCGCCAGGCTGGCCGTAATTTGCATGGCAATATTCAGGACAGTTTTCGTCCGTCCGGCGTCGGTTTTCACCGATTTCCAGGGCTCGGTATCGGCTAAATACTTGTTTCCGGTACGCGCCAGATTCATGGCTTCTTTTAATGCATCGCGAAAACGGAACTGGTTGAGACAGTCTTCCAGGTTCCGTTTAATGTGCTTAAACTCATTCAGAGTTGCCCGGTCGTAATCGTCCGGTTCGCCTCTTTCCGGGATTCTTCCTTGAAAATATTTGTGAACAAGTACCATGGCGCGGTTAACGAAATTACCGAAAACGGCGACTAATTCGCTGTTATTCCGCGCCTGAAAATCTTTCCACGTAAAATCGTTATCCTTGGTTTCCGGCGCGCTGGCCGTTAAAACATAACGCAATACATCCTGTTTTCCGGGAAAGTCTTCCAGATATTCGTGCAGCCAGACCGCCCAGTTGCGGGAAGTGGATATTTTGTCGCCTTCAAGGTTGAGAAATTCATTGGCAGGCACGTTTTCGGGCAAAATATATGTTCCTTCGGCCTTGAGCATGGCAGGGAAAACGATGCAGTGGAAAACGATATTGTCTTTTCCGATAAAGTGAATCAGGCGCGTGGACTCGTCTTTCCACCACTTTTCCCAATCGTCCGGTGAATGTTCGATTGTGTTGGAAATATAACCGACAGGCGCATCAAACCAGACATACAGGACTTTCCCTTCGCCGCCTTCTACCGGAATCGGAATGCCCCAGTTCAGGTCGCGGCTCACGGCACGCGGTTGCAAACCCATATCCAGCCAGGATTTGCACTGGCCGTAAACGTTGGATTTCCATTCCCTGTGGTCTTCGAGAATCCATTTTTTCAGCCATGCTTCGTGCCTGTCCAGCGGAAGATACCAGTGTTTGGTTGCTTTCGGCACGGGAATGCTGCCGGAAACGGCCGACTTCGGATGAATCAAATCAAGGGGGCTGAGCGTGGCTCCGCAAACTTCGCACTGGTCGCCGTAAGCATGTTTGTTGCCGCAGTGCGGACATTCGCCGGTAATATAACGGTCGGCCAGGAATTGCCCGGCTTCCTCATCGTAATACTGTTCCGATGTTTTTTCGATAAATTCGCCTTTTTCGTATAGCTTTTGAAAAAATCCGGAAGCCGTTTGATGATGGATGGCGGAAGTTGTCCTCGAATAGATATCGAAAGTAATGCCGAATTCTTCAAAAGACTTCTTAATAATATAATGATAACGATCAACAATCTCCTGAGGGGTAATCCCTTCCGTTTTGGCTTTCAAGGCGATGGGAACGCCGTGTTCGTCCGAACCGCCGATAAACAGAACCTCTTCCCCTTTCAGGCGAAGGTAACGGG
Organism: Dysgonamonadaceae bacterium; assembly: GCA_031282925.1. Lineage (GTDB taxonomy): Bacteria > Bacteroidota > Bacteroidia > Bacteroidales > Azobacteroidaceae > Azobacteroides. Next base: position 4,362 of record JAITCT010000115.1, read on the forward strand.
CGTAAATATCCGCCGGAATGTAAACGCCTGCCAGGTGGCCAATATGAACGGGACCGTTGGCGTAGGGCAAGGCGGAAGTAATTAATGTTCTTTGAAAAGTTTTGCGCATAATTTCAAATGTTTGTAAAAAAGTATATGATAAAGGAACGTCAGTCAGGGGATGCTGAAATCTTTGTCGGCAAACAGCGCTGCCAAACCCGAAATTTGCTTGAACCTGAGCAGTTCATCCTTGTCCATTCCGATATTATTCATAATCCAGATGTCGCTCATCCCCGCCTTTTTGAGTTCAGCTACAATATTGGTCATTAACTCGATATTATGGGTTCCGCGAGCGCGGTTATGCCTTATAGTTGAAGCCATTCGATTCGATAAGTCTTTGTTTATCACGGTTACGGGCAACAATCCTTTTTCCCGTTCGTGAATCCGTTTGGATGTTTTCATGATTAAATACCTGTGAAATCCATCCACAAGTTCATATATATCTTCTTCGGGGAGATAATAACAGACGCAAGGCATTGTGTACCCGTCTTCCCAGATAGACAGTTCGAGAAGTTCCATTTCCGGTGGCGCCACGACATTCGGATTGTATGCGTTCGCCCGTACCTTTTCCACCGGTACGGGAATTACACTGTAAACGGGGCTTAAAGCATTTCGGTTATCTTGCATTTATATACATTTTGATAAAAATCCATAATTTTCTTTTTATTTTCAAGCTCCTTCTTTGTCAGGGCAAATCCCATGTATTTACACAAGTGATCGTTTTTAAGAATACAGATGCACATCCGCTTGAAAGTGGGCAGACTTTTGAAGTCCCGTATGTCTATATCGTCCTGATATTCCATCTTTACAGGATATTTGTATGTTCTGTAATTGGTATGATTCATTATTTCAATTTCAACACCGAACTCCCGAAGTTTTGCAATCGTTTCTTCCGACAGGCAACCGCCTTTATTGCGCCAGAAACTGATACTCACGGCCAGTTTTTGCAAATAGTTCAAACGTGTTTCCTCGGGCAGGGTAGACAGCAGGAAATGCATGTAGCTTTCCCACGTATGCCCGCGCGGAAGGGTGGTTTTGTATCGCGCTACGGCGCTTGTATTGCCGTAAAAAGCCGTGAAATTTACGCCGTTTACGCGGCATATCATTTTACCCCACATATCAGGATCAATGGCGCGGTAAAGCGACAAACTATCCTGCGCCGCAGATATAAACGGGCTGGCTATCCGTTGCTTGTCCAGCGACACGCCCGCCTGGTAATAGAGGTCATACAGATGGTTATAACTCCACTCGAAACGCCCGTTTGCCGTCCATATATCGGTTGTCAGCCAGTCATATATCACGTATGCATTGTAAATATTATCAACCAGCTCGCGTGTCCATTGCAGGTTACGGTACATATAACATCTTCTGTTCCCATGGATTGCTTTCCAGCGATGATAACTTTCCTGAGTACGTATTCCGACTAAACAGCAGGTCCTTTTTGCTTTTTTCAGATTGTGATACCACTGGGCAAAAAGCATTTGAAACTCATAATCCCACATTTCCTCGTTAAAGAACGGGAAATGCTCTTTCGTATAGCTGCCCGGAGGTATTTCCCTGACCCAAAATTCCCTGCAGTCATCGTCCCAGGGACGCCAGAAAGTCTGGTACATGGAAGTACAGGTGCTTACCTTGAACGGCACACAGATACGATATACTTCAATGATGTCGGGGTTTGTTTGGAACACATGGTCAATAAACCGGAGCGTTTCGTTGTACTGGACTTCGTAGTCCATGTGGTAAATGCCGATTTTTATTTTGAGATTATTTTGCCTTATATGCTGTATGCAAAGATTCAGCAACACACTGCTGTCTTTACCGCCGGAAAAAGATACGTAAATATTGTCAAATTCGTTAAACACGGTCTCTATCCGGGACATTGCCAATTCATACACGTTTTTTTTCATGCCTGAATGCTTGCATTTTTACATATCTTTTCCATCGAAGTACAATGGAAAATCCACATTGTTCAAAATCGGGGATATGGCGCACTTGAGTTACCGATTCGAGTATATAATCCGGCTGTAATTCACGGACAACCTCTTTCAACAGCATGGAAAAAACCTTGCTGTCGTCGTCGGCAACATAATAGTTATTGATTATCGCTCTGCCTCTATCCAGCTTTGCCGGAATAAAACCCAGCGTGTTGCCTTCTTCTACGGCAATGAACCAAGTGTAATTTTCGGAAGTCTTAAAAGGATAGTTAAGATTATATTTCAATACGCTCTCATCCGTTACCAGATGCGCTATCAGGTAATGAAGCCGCTGGTCGTCTCCGTTCAGTTTAACAATTTCCATATTTTTTAGTTACTGATATAAGATAAATGAAAGTGCAAAAATAGATGAAAATCATAAATCTTCCAAGAACATATGTTGAAAAAAACATTTTTTCAAGTAAATTTAAATAAAAATCGCCGGATTGTGTTGATTATCCCTTTCAGTAATGCAAAATAAATAATATGTGCAAGGTTATGATTATCCGCCATTTTCACACTGAATCCTGCCCCTGACTTCCTAAGAAAGCTAATCATGAAAACTTCCACCGATTATTTATCTCAGATACCTAAATAAGGCATTGTCAAAAACTCCGGACAGTTTCACCGCTTCGCGGTTCTCAAAGACGGCTGCGATTCTTTATTTTCATCGCGCCATTGCGATCTGCGAGGTGAAATTACGAGTTCGAATTACGGGGAAAGCCGCACTGCGTCGGGGCTGTCATTCCCGCGAAAGCGGGAATCTCCTGACCCCTATGTTGGCCCTTCGTTGGTGCGAGGCTATGCCTCGCACCTTTTATCCAGACAGGGTTCAACCTGCCGAAATAGGCAGCGCGAGGCACAGCCCCGCACCAGCGGAAAATTGAGAATTACCGCAGCCGTCATTGCGAGCCGTAAGGCGAAGTAATCCAGAATGTACTGCGGTTGTTCCCTGGATTGCTTCACCGCTTCGCGGTTCGCAATGACGCAGTGAGGCTGAATAGTCCCTCATAATTCGTAACTCGTAATTTGTAATTTCACTCTGTTTCGTACAGAAAACCCTGGGTTTTGTACAGAAACCCCCCCTCTTTGGTACAAAAACTCAAAAAAACAGCCTGTTTATTTGCATATTTGAAAAATATGTCGTTACTTTGCAGTGCTTTTTGATTTACCTTCAAATTGCGGACTACGGATTTTCGTAGTTCGGGTGAGGAAAATACAAAAAGCATTGTTCAAGTATAAAGGTATATATTTTACTTATTATTTAATTATTAAATATATTTTTATGAAAAGAAATTGTTTACTTTGCTTTTAGCAATTGCAAGTTTGACGGCTTTTCAGGCAAACGCTCAGGCTCAGATGAAGGTGCGAATCCTCGCTGACAAGAGCGGTTTGGCTAAGACGTCGCATGATGGGAACGATTCCTTTCCTCATATGAAGAGGGCGGGATTGTACAACTGGTTATCGTATTCGGGCGATACTTATTTGAAGGCGAGTTCTAAGAAGAAGGGAACAGGTGCTGCGGATTCTATCCAGATTCAGAAGGAACTTTTGGGGGATAAGGGAAGTGTTTTTCGGATAAATTTCTTTGGCACAGATTCTACCCAGTTCCAGATCACTCCGGTGAATGGGACGGACCCTGTTGAATTAAAACACTCTAAGGGAGCAACGAGCCTTTTTAGTATCATAAGGGACAAAGACCGTGCGGCGTCTGGTGGAACGAAGATCGGGTCTCTTCTCTCAAATTTCCCGAGAAACTGGGATGTTGTAGACTCTATAAAAGGTTATTTGGTGTTTAAGCCGGATCCGTCAAAGACGGACACACTCCAATTGGACACGTTAGCTGAAAATATCGTTTTTGTAGGCTTCGATGAAAAAAGCAGCGCGCTTAAGATGAAGTATTTCAATGAATTTGCTTTTTATGCAGATACATTGCCGCTTATGTTGCAAAGTTTCCAATTTGCCTCTGAAGATAAGGATTTGCATCCGGACAAATTGTATCGAACCGATTCGTTTCCTTATTTCCAATTATATTATAATAGCAATCCACAGATCAGATCGTCTAGACATTTCGATGAAGATGGTAATGGTCCGTTTGGCAATACAGCTACCAATTGGGGACACAAGGGTGGAACACCAAACCCACTTGATACGTGTGTGTGGTCATGGTTAGACATAAAAGTTAGCGGCGATACTGCTATTGTACTTCCCGGATATAAGCAAGTTCGTGAATCTGGTAAATTAGAAGATAGTACCGCTATAGTTCGTTTGGATGATGTCAGCAGCAAACTCAATAACAAGCCGAATGCCGCCAACATTAAGTTGAAGGTTGTTCAGGAGGCTATAAGAGATGGATTTCCCTCTGCCGATTCGATAAAGTGGTGGAGGTATAAGCTGAGTGAATCTCCTGATACCGTTATATATCTAAAGAAAGAAAAGAGGGGCAATGATTACTACCTGTCTTTTACTGCTAAATTAGCTGGCAACAATAGACCTTCGGACTGGACAAACGGGTACCCTTCGCTATTTAAGTATAAAGATGGGACGGAGGAAAAGGATGCTTATTACGGTGTAGATACGTCATTTATGGCGGTTTTGGATAGCGTTTATGCGTATACTTTTAAACCTGCTGCTACTAGACCCACCTCGCCTTATGACAGTCTCAGTGCAAGATATGTGTATAAAAACAACGATGACAGCTGGAGGCCTCTTTACGTCAAAGTACAGTATGTAGATGACTCGACTGAGGCAAAAAGAAAATACGAATATGTAGAAAGCAGATTGTTAAAAGAACGGAAACTTTTAGACACCAAAGTAACGCAGGAAGTTGACCTTACCGGTCTTTCCGACAAGTACATTTCAAACGGCAGGGTAGGGGACGAGATCAACCTTACGGGCAAAGAAGGAGCTGCTTCATTTTTTATTACGCTTGCAGATACCATCCGCACTCAACATCCAGCAGTGGAGGCTGATCGGCATTGGTTTACTAAAGAACAGTACGCATATTCAAACCGCAACAAGAAGTTCGAGAATGTGGACAGCGTTGAACTGTTCAAGATTAAGAACGAAAACGGACTTTATTTGACTGTTGCGGGTAAAAGCGCATTCAATCCCCCGCTGAAAAATGCAATGAGATGGGACAGCGTCCTCAATGAGGATGGCGAATCCGTTCGTCAAATGTTTGCAATTGTTCGCAATTGTTTTGATGATACCTATACGTTCTTACCCGTAGCTGCCCACGATTGGGCGGAAGGCGGCGATACGCTGTCGTTCAACCTGAATATAGGCAGAGATAACACAGACGGTAAGATCGTTGACATAGAAGGAGCATGGCGTCTGGAAAGCAGTCTTTCCCACCAGGTGGTTGTTGCCGACACTACTTCCGAAAGAGAACCCCTCCGGCTTAAATTATCTTCGCCTTTACATTTATGGAACAGGGCGAACGGTGTTGTTGCTCTCAAGGATAAGGAATCGGGAGTATTTTACCGTGGAGACAATACTACCGCCTACAAAGACGTACTAAAGAAAAACGATATCGGAGCGTTGTGGAAGGTAGAAAAAGATTGGGCAGACGGGAAATATAAGTTTACCCCTGTGCTTACAGCTGCAGGAAAACAAGCCTTTGCAGACACTGTGCTTACCGTTTACAGTGCAGATGATATTACCGTTCAGTTTGAACTCAATGATACCACTAAAAAGTATAAGTATGAAATTGAGGTTGTGGACAATAGCGACGAAGATTTCGACCTGTACACCGGTTTTGACTTCGAATGGAATAATAATAAGGGATTCGTAACTCTTCGGAGCGGCGACGGAAGATATATTTCCTATGGTAGCAAAGATCACCCGGAAGAGGTGTTATATAAGGATGAGGTAAGTACTGTAACCATTCATAAGGACACGGAAGGTGTGCTGTTTAGCGGTACGGATTATCCGGTTCAGTATTACCGGTTCTCATATAAGAAAGACAAGGACAACTATTTCCTGAAAGCAGAGGGCAGTATAATAAGTTGGGAAAAAGGCATCAATCCTGAAACGAACCCACGGTACAAGTTCAGTATGCCTGAAGCCTTTGATGCAGGCAAGTTTTATTTGCAACATAAGGACGGAGCTTTGATACAGGTTAGCAAGGACGGCACTAAACTGAGTCTTGCTACAGAACAGACTGTTTATAGCGCTCTTAACGCCATCAATGACGCCAAGGAGCCTCTGACACTTCAATGGACAATCGCCAAGGCGGATGTTCCCGCTCAGTGGGCTACTGTAGATATCGGAGCGGACAGCACATCGTCGGTCGGCGTACTGGCAGTTCGCGGAGCAGGTGAAACATTTGTCGGTCGCGACGGCACAAACGGCGTTTTGAGAGATAAAACGGTTGCCGGTAGCGTATTACTCAAAGTCAAAGCGGCTCAGGTTTATTCGCCTCAAAGCGTAAGCGTAGTGGCATATTCCCAGGCAACAGCCGAATCTGACGTAAGGGTGGATTATTATATCATTCATGAAGACAGCCTTTATTTGACTGAGAGAACAGATGGCAGCGTTGTTTTTGAAAAAAGTGAAACTCATAACCGGTTCGCATTCCTGGCCACAGAAGATGGATTTGCAATTGTATCCGGTGATGAAGAAGATTATCATTACTTAACCAGTACGGGATTATCTTTGCATTTCACAGA
>JAITCT010000124.1 GCA_031282925.1 Dysgonamonadaceae bacterium
GGCACAGGGGCGATATTTCCTTTGTTGCGACAAGGTTCTGCACTGTCGCAATAGACGGCGTAGGGGCGCACACATGGGTGCGCCCCTACGGAATAATCCCCTGATGATCAATTGTCAAACCCTTTGTTGCGACAAGGTTCTACTTTCTAAGGCCGGACAATGGATTTTCCTGATAAACTTAATTATTTAAAAAGAAAAATTCCAAAATGAGGACAATTAATCCGGATTTTATACTAATTTTGTGCCGTTTTTCATAATTCATAAATTTTCACTGATTTGGGTTGAAAATTGTTGTCTAATGCAAAATTATCATATAAAAATGTATTTAATATCTTTAAAATGAAGTATTTTAGAAATTTCAGCGTTTTACTGAGTTGTATTTTAGGGTTTAATTTTTCAGCTTTTGCAAGCGAAGCAGACCTTGCTATCCCGGACTTGCATGAAGGTACTTTCCACTTGTTTGGAAGCGCCGTTTCTTCATGGAACTTTTTGTTTTACGGTGCTTTAATCATCGCCGGTACGTTGGCGTTCAGCCTTTTACTGTTTAATCAGGTTAAGAAACTTCCTGTCCACGAGTCGATGGAAAAAGTTGCATCAACTATTTACACTACTTGCCGTACTTATCTTGTACAGCAAGGTAAATTCCTGTCAATGCTTTTCGGATTGATTGCAATCGTTTTGTGCATCTACTTTTTCGGATTAACGGGGCAAAGTATCGGTACGGTGCTGTTAGTGCTGCTTTTTTCGGTTGTCGGGATGGCCGGTTCCTACACGGTGGCCTGGTATGGAATCAGGGTAAACACGTATGCCAATGCGCGGACTGCCTTTTCAGCCTTGCGCAACCGTCCGCTGGACGTGGTGAATATTCCGCTGAAAGCGGGAATGAGCGTTGGTTTGTTCCTCATTTCGCTCGAACTGGTGATGATGATTATTATCTTGCTGTTTGTCCCGCGCGACATTGTCGGCGTCTGCTTTTTGGGATTCGCTATCGGCGAGTCGCTGGGGGCAAGCGCTTTACGCATAGCGGGCGGTATTTTCACAAAAATTGCCGACATCGGCTCCGACTTGATGAAAGTGGTTTTCAAAGTAAAGGAAGATGACCCGCGCAACCCCGGCGTAATTGCCGACTGTACGGGCGATAATGCGGGCGACAGCGTAGGCCCTACCGCCGATGGTTTCGAGACTTACGGGGTTACGGGCGTGGCGCTGATTACATTTATCACGCTTGCTATTCCCGACCCGCAAATTCAAGCAAAATTAATCGTTTGGATTTTCGGGATGCGTTTTTTGATGGATTTCCTTTCGGGTTGCGCCTTTTTTATCAATCAAGCCATATCCGGCAAATTATACGGGACGAAAAAGGATTTCGATTTTGAAGCGCCGCTGATGCGTTTGATTATCATTGCGGCTGTTCTTTGCATTTCGGCAAGTTTTTTTATGAGCCGGCTGCTTCTCGGCGATATGCCCGATACTACGCTCTGGTGGAAATTGTCGGTAATTATCAGTTGCGGAACGCTGGCGGCGGTGCTTATTCCGGAGTTTACCAAAATATTTACAAGTTCAAAATCCACTCATGTAAAGGAAATCGTAACGGCTTCACGCGAAGGCGGCCCCTCGCTCAATATTCTTTCGGGAATTGTAGCCGGTTATTTCGGCGCATTCTGGACGGGACTGCTGATTGTGGCATTGATGACGCTTGCTTATTTCACTTCACAAATGGGTTTGGAAGCCGTTTTGGGAACACACGCGTCAATTTTTGCTTTTGGTTTGGTGGCTTTCGGCTTCCTTTGCATGGGGCCTGTAACCATTGCCGTGGACAGCTACGGCCCTGTTACCGACAATGCCCAGTCGGTTTTTGAACTTTCTCAAATAGAGCAGATAGAAGGCGTCAGCCAAAAAATTGAAAAAGAACACGGTTTCAAACCCGATTTTGAAAAAGGAAAATATTACCTGGAATCGAACGACTCGGCAGGCAATACTTTCAAGGCTACAGCCAAACCGGTGCTTATAGGAACGGCGGTTGTGGGCGCTACAACGATGATCTTTTCTATTATTCTTTTACTCGAAAAAGTCGGCTTGCTGAGTCTTTCCCTTACGGATGCTCCCGTCATTCTGGGGCTGATCTGTGGAGGCGCAGTTGTCTTCTGGTTTAGCGGGGCGTCCATACAGGCTGTTACCACCGGCGCTTATCGGGCTGTGGAGTTTATCAAAAAAACTTTCGATATGAACAAAACCGAAGCGAATATCGAAGATTCCAAAGCGGTAGTGAAAATTTGTACGCAATATGCCCAGAAAGGAATGTGGAACATATTCATTGCGCTTATTTCCCTGACATTGGCTTTTGCTTTCTTCGACCCGAATTTCTTCGTGGCTTATTTGATTTCGATTGCCGTATTCGGTTTGTTCCAGGCAATCTATATGGCTAATGCAGGCGGGAGCTGGGACAACGGAAAGAAAATCGTTGAAGTGGAATTGCGGGAAAAGAATACGCCGTTGCACGAAGCGGCGGTTGTCGGCGATACGGTTGGCGACCCGTTTAAAGATACATCGTCGGTTTCGTTGAACCCGATTATTAAGTTTTCGACGCTTTTCGGGCTGCTGGCAACGGAGATTTGTATTGAAATGAAAGCTCATCCCGAATCCGATTATTCGATGTGGATTGCTATTCCGTTCCTCGTTTTGGGATTGGTTTTTGTTTGGCGTTCATTTTATAAGATGTTGATTCCTTTGAATAAGTAAATTAGTTACAAGTTACAAGTTACGAGAACCCGTCTACTTGTAACTCGTAACTTGTAACTAAAAAAATAAAAATTATGGAAAATATCAATTGGTCGGAATTGACTTTCGGTTACATGAAAACCGATTTTAATGTCCGTAGTTATTACAAAAACGGACAGTGGAGCGATTTGGAGATAACCGATTCCGAACAGATTAATTTACACATGGCGGCTACCTGTTTTCATTACGGGCAGGAAGCGTTTGAAGGCCTGAAAGCATTTAAGGGAAAAGACGGTCGAGTAAGGATATTCCGTATGCGTGAAAATGCTTTGCGTATGCAAGCCTCTTCACGCGGTATCCTGATGGCGGAATTTCCGGTAGACCTGTTTGAAAAAGCGGTTTTGGAAGCAGTGAAAAGAAATTTACGGTTCGTTCCGCCTTACGAGAGCGGGGCGTCTTTATACATCCGTCCGCTGTTGCTCGGAACATCCGCTCAGGTGGGCGTAAAGCCGGCTAACGAGTATCTTTTTCTCGTGTTTGTAACGCCGGTTGGGCCTTATTTCAAAACCGGTTTCAAGCCGACTCCCTACGCAATTCTAAGGGGATATGACCGCGCGGCGCCGCAGGGTACGGGAACAATCAAAGTCGGCGGAAATTATGCGGCGAGTTTGGTTGCCGGTGAAATAGTCCATGCAAAAGGATATTCCGCCGTTTTATATTTGGATTCAAAAGAGAAAAAATACATTGACGAATGTGGCCCGGCTAATTTCTTCGGCATTAAAAATAATACCTATATCACGCCTGAATCCCAGTCAATTTTGCCATCCGTCACAAATAAAAGTTTGACTGTATTAGCTGAAGAAATAGGCTTGAAAGTAGAACGCCGGCCTGTTCCGGTGGAAGAACTGGCCACTTTCGAAGAAGCGGGCGCTTGCGGAACGGCGGCAGTCATCAGTCCGGTTTCGCGGATTGACGATTTGGATGAAAACAAGTCCTATGTATTTTCAAAGGACGGACAACCCGGTCCTGTCAGCGAGAAACTATATAATAAGCTGAGAGCCATTCAATATGGCGATGAAGAAGATAAATACGGTTGGGTAACAACTCTTTGAACCTCCCGGCCCCCTAAAGAGGGAGTTTGGGCAGCGAGTATGAATACTTTACTACGGCCATCCCCCTTCAGGGGGGCAATAATTTACATATACAATTAGAAAAAATGGAAAAGATTAATCGCAGAAAGTTTTTAGGTTTATCGGCTTTGGCCGGCGCCGGCGCACTGGTTACACCACAAACAGCAATGGCTTCCGTAAACGAAGATGATACGGATGCAAAAAAGAAAAAAATAGCTATCCGTAAACTGGGTAATACAGGTATCGAAATTCCCATTTTAAGTATGGGCGTGAT
>JAITCT010000156.1 GCA_031282925.1 Dysgonamonadaceae bacterium
GAAAAATAAACTTATATATATATTATGCAGTGGAAAGAATCCCAAGTTCATTTACTATTTGATAAACATGCTTCGGATACTGACGCCTAAGTGGTTCTTTCAGGCCAGATTGCGGCGAACGCTGGCCGCTGCATCCCGTCGGAAAGATCGCGAATATATCGAACAGCGCGTAAACTATTATAATAAACTGACCGGTAAAGCAAAGCTGCCTGTGGCAATGCCTCATCTTTCGGAACATAAATTAAGGGGACAGAAAGTTTATTTTTTTGATTCCTATGAATATACACGATGGTTTTCAGACTCTTTCCAATGGGGCTTTTGTCCGGGAGACGTAACTTACATTCCGGAATATCCTTCTATCGTAAAGAGCCGTCCATTGGCGGATAACAATGAAAATTCCGTTATTTTGAAGTTAGAGAAGATTCGTCATTTCATATTTGTTAATGATAAAAAGTCTTTTGCGGAAAAGAAAAACAGGGTTATTTTCCGTGGAAAAGTAAAAGGAAAGCCTTCCCGCCGACAATTTATGGAAATGTATTTCCATCATCCGATGTGCGATTTGGGCGACGTGAGTAAAAATACGACTGACCCTGTAGAGTGGCAGACAGAAAAGAAGACGATTCGTGAGCATTTGGATTATAAATTTATCATGTCTCTCGAAGGCAACGATGTGGCCAGTAATCTGAAATGGGTAATGTCTTCCAATTCCATAGCCGTAATGCCCCGGCCAACCTGTGAAACCTGGTTTATGGAAGGCACACTGATTCCTGATTATCATTATATTGAAATAAAAGCAGATTTTTCGGATTTGGAAGAAAGATTGGATTACTACATGGAACATACCGATGAAGCACAAAGAATTATAGAACATGCTCATGAATATGTCAATCAGTTTAAGAACCGGGAACGGGAGCATTTAATATCCCTCCTTGTGTTGGATAAGTATTTTAAGATGACAGGACAGGATAAAATATGAAAAGCAATATGAACACAAATCCTTTGGTTTCCATTGTACCCGGCTGTAATTACGGTATGAAAATAATATACGATGCTCAGATTTTTCTGAATCAAAAAGCGGGAGGAATTTCACGATATCATTACGAATTATTCAAAGGAATGCGCCGACTGGGACATGATGCCCGAATTGCAGGTTTATTTGTGAAAAATAAGTATTTGCTATCCGACAGTCTATATGGAAAATCATTTATTTACGACCCTACGACTTCGTTTGCCGCTTTCAATAAATGGATATTGAAAAAGAAATTAAGGAAAACAAACAGAAATGTAATTTTTCGCCCGACCAATGCTTATAATTATCTGTATCCCGAAATACTCAACGTCAAAAACAAGGTGTTCACAATCCACGATATGATTATTGAAAAGCAGAACATAACGGCAAGCGTTGATAAATCATTATTATGAACCAAAATACATCTCCTTTAATTACAGTTGTTACCGTTAATTATAATAATTTGGAAGCGCTTGAAAAAACCATTCAAAACGTAATCGCTCAAACTTACAGACCCATCGAATATATTGTGATAGACGGCGCTTCGACCGACGGCTCCGTGGATATAATCAAAAAGTACGAATCCAAAATTACGGACTGGTTTTCGGAAAAAGATGCGGGTATTTATAACGCAATGAATAAAGGCATTGAGAGAGCAAACGGCGAATGGATTTGTTTTCTCAATTGCGGAGATGTTTTTGTCGATAATCAGACAGTTCAACGAATTGTTGATCATCTTCAATCGTCTGATGCGGATATCGTCTATGGCAATATTTTTGTTGAACAACAGGACGGCACAATGAAAGAACGTATAGCCCGTGAACCGTGCAATATTCACCGGATGCACTTTTGTCATCAGAGTGCTTTTGTTAAAACGGTTTTATTGCGAAACTATCTGTTTGATGAAAGTCATAAAATGTCGGCGGATTTGAAATTTTTCAAACAATGCCATTATGATAAACGTAAGTTTGTGCACGTGAATTTTCCAATAGTGATTTACGATACATCAGGCATTTCAAATGTTCAGCGTCAAAAAGGGCTTCGGGATAATATTGCCGTTATCAAAGAGATTGACAAAGGATTGGACAAGTATTTATTTCTCTTTCGTTTGTATTTTGTGATTTACTGGCGAATGATAACAGGGAAAATAAAATAATTACTCATGTTACGCACTTTAAAAGTTCAAGTGTACTTTTAAAGAATTCAGGTCGCCGAGTCATTATCAACTGTGCGTAACATGAGTTAAAACAATAAAAATTAAAAAAATATTAATTGATGATTTCAATAATTACAGCTATTCATAATCAGGTTAATATGAATAGATTATTCTGGGACTATCTGTTAAGATATACAGATAATCCGTTTGAACTGATTATCGTTGATAATATTTCAACCGATGGCAGTCGTGAATTTTTCCGGTCTTTACCGGAGGATAAAGTAAAAGTGATTGAAAATGATGCTAATTACTCGTATGCTCATTGCCAGAATCAGGGAATTGCCATTGCAAAGTATGATGTTCTGGTATTTTTAAATAATGATGTATTAGTTTCAAAACATTGGGACAAAAGACTTCTTGAAGTGTTAGGCAGGAACAAACGGGAAGTACTTAGTTTTGCCAGTAACGACCGCATATTCAACAAAATCGAAACAGACAGACTATCTCGTCGCTGGAAACGAATCAAATATCCTTTAATGTATTTGTTTGGACAATCATTATTTTCGTTGAAATTAATGGTCAAACTGTGTTATGGAAATTGGGAACGATATACTTCAAAAATTTTCAATCAATATGGTTATTCATTTACAGTTGGATTTTCAGGATCGGCAATTGCAATGACGCGCAAAGCGGTTGAATTGTTGGGAATGTGGGACATTTCCCAGCAAGGCGCTGATTTTGATTTGTTCTACCGTTCATGTTTATGTGCGGAAACAACCGGAAATATTGAACCCATGTCAATTATAAATGGCGTTTTTATTCATCATTACAGACGTTTGACTTTATATTCAAAACATCCTGTATTCAAAGATAAAGACAAGTTGCGCAGTATCGAAAGTAAATGGACAAGAGAACAAATAGACAGATGGATGAAATATGTCAAATTCTTGACATTAATACCAACAAATTTGTCGGAAAAGACAGATACGAAATAATTGAAATATAAGATAAATAGAAGCCGCTACCCGTTTGCAGGACGTGGTACAAATGAAAATTATGAAGATAGGATTTGACGCCAAAAGAGCCGTTCAAAACAATACCGGCTTGGGAAATTACAGCCGGTTTGTCATGGAAGCCCTGTCGGAATATTACCCCGATAATACTTATTTCCTTTTTGCTCCCCGGCGAAAAATGAATGAGCGTTTGAAAACCTTGATTTCCCGTTCCAATGTTGCATTTATTTTCCCTTCGGGCATTTCCAAATTATTATCTTCGCTGTGGCGGATTTTCGGAAGTAAAAAGCAGATCAACAAAAACAGGGTGGAAATTTTCCACGGACTCAGTAATGAACTTCCCGTCAATATTCACAGTACCGGCATTAAAACGGTTGTAACTGTCCACGATTTGATATTCATCCGTTACCCACAATATTACCACCGGATCGACCGGAAGATTTACCTTTGGAAATTCCGGCGCGCTTGCCTGAAAGCCGATGTGATTATTGCCGTCAGCGAATGTACCAAACGCGATATTATTTCTTTTTTCCGGATTGCCGGAGAAAAAATCAAAGTCGTTTATCAGGATTGCCGTCCCGATTTTAAATGGCCGGTTCCCGAAGAAAAGCGGATGCAAATCGCAGAAAAACATCAGCTTCCCCAACGTTTTATATTGTACGTCGGCAGTATTGAACCAAGAAAAAACCTGTTGCCGGCCGTAAAAACCCTGAGCCGCATTCCCGAAGAAATTCATTTGGTTGCTGTCGGGAAATCAACGCCTTATCAACAGGAAATAGAGAAATATGCGCATGAAACGGGATTGGAATCACGCTTACACATCAAAAACGATTTTCCTTTTGAAGATTTGCCGGCGGTATATCAACTGGCTTCCGTATTTGTTTATCCTTCCTTTTTTGAAGGTTTCGGTATTCCGTTGATTGAAGCATTGTCGTGTGGCGTTCCGGTGATTGCGGCAACAGGTTCCTGTTTGGAAGAAGCCGGCGGACCGGATTCTATTTATGTTGATCCGCTCAATGATGCGGAATTAGCGGCCAAAATCCGGGAAGTATTGGAGAATAAAGACTTGGCGGAAAAAATGGTAAAACGGGGTTTGGAATATATGAAGCGGTTTGATTCGCAGAAAATTGCAGGGGAAATAATGGAAATATACCGGAGTTTATTATGATTTATACCGTCCTTTTGCGCCGATTTTAACACTTTTATACCGTCCTTTTGCGCCAAAATACAAAAATTTACCGTATCTTTGTCGAAAATATTTTTCAGATATGATACAACGAAAAGCAATGGCGTATTTACAGCAATGGAAAGAACGGTCAGACCGTAAACCATTGGTTTTGAGAGGCGCAAGACAAGTTGGGAAAACAACATTAGTAACGGAATTTGCCAGGCGGTATGATGTTTTTCTTCACCTCAATCTCGAAAAAAAAGCCGAATGGAATTTGTTTGAACAATATGATGAAGTAAACGAACTGATTCAAGCCATTTTTTTACATAAAAAACAAACCATGAATGGCGGCTCCGTACTGCTTTTTATTGATGAAATTCAAAATTCCCCCAAAGCGGTTGCCATCTTACGCTATTTTTACGAAGAAGCCGGTCATATTCATGTAATTGCAGCCGGTTCGCTGCTCGAAACGATAATAGATGTTCGCAAAATCTCTTTTCCTGTCGGTCGGGTTGAGTATCTGGCTGTTCGTCCCTGTTCGTTTCTCGAATTTTTAAATGGAATAAATAATGATTTTGACGCCGAACTAATCAAAAATTTAAAGGCCACTTCCGTTCACGACAGGATCATCAAACTTTTCAATGACTATACTTTGGTTGGCGGAATGCCTGCCGTAATTTCAAAATATGCCGGAAATCAGGATATTTTAGCGCTAAAACGGGTCTATAATTCGCTCTTGCAATCCTACAAAGACGATATAGAAAAATATACGAAAAATACGGCCACCATAAAAATCATTCGCGAGATTCTGGATACAGGATGGCTGTCGGCAGGCAGCATTATCACGTTTGAAAAATTCGGCGGAACCAATTTTTCTTCCAAAGAAATGAGTTTGGCGTTCCAAACCATACAGAAAGCCATGCTTTTGGAATTAGCGTTCCCGACTTCAAGCACACGAATGCCGTTGCCGCCCAATCGCCGGCAACGCCCCAAATTGATTTGGCTGGACACGGGATTAGTCAACTTTGTTGCCGGCATACAGCAGGAAATTTTTTCGTCCGGGAATATTCAGGATGTTTGGCGGGGCAGAATAGCAGAACAAATTACGGCTCAGGAACTTTTGGCTCTTGATGACAGTTTGCTTGCCAAACGGATTTTTTGGAAGCGCAACAAACAGGGTTCCGAAGCCGAAGTGGATTTTATCTATAAATACAATGGTCTGGCAATTCCGGTAGAAGTCAAATCGGGACACAATTCCAAGTTGAAATCGCTGCATTTGTTTATGGATGAAGCGCCCCACAATTTCGCGGTGCGCATTTGGTCGCAACCTTTGTCAGTGGATAAAGTCCGTACTTCAACAGGCAAATCATTCAGTCTGATTAACCTTCCGTTTTACTACATTGGGGTGATTGATCAAGTGCTGGAACAATTTATCGGGGCGACCGGCGGCTTATAACCTCCCGTCAATGGTTTTCATCGGTAAGAAGCATTTGCAGGGAACGGCTTCAGCGCCACCCCAATATTCTTTTTCCCGTCAATCTTAATAACAACCGGTTTCTCAAACCGGACATGACGGAGGTATTTCGTTTCTTTCTCCGCCGGTTGCGCATTGAGAAACGCTTCGTCGAAAATGCCGTTTCCTTTGATATAAGGATTAATCGTGAAATAGCCGACCCCGAAAGAAGTCAGGTTATGGAAAAAATGCGTCCCCTGGCTCGGTTCAACCCTGTAATTATCCAATCCCGATTCGACAATCAGGCGGGCATTGGAAATATGCGCCCATTTCACCGGAATACCCAACCAGGGGTCGCTCGAACCCCAACGGCCGGGGCCAACCAAAATGTAATTCCGTTCTTCCTCAATCATTTCCCGGTTGAACCGCTCGATTTCCCCTGCAACCTGCGGATTGTTTCCTGCACTGAATCCTGCGGTTTTCACATAAATAACGTCATATACATCGCCGGTAATTCCGTGTCCCAGTGCATGTACCGATTGGAGCAAACAGTCTTCTTCCTTCACTTTCAACAAATTTTCCCCGATGACTTCTTTGCTGTCCACAATGGGGCGCAATTGCAGGAGGTAAAAATTGCCGGTAACTCCCGATTCGGGCGTTTTTTCCAAATTAACGGCAAATTCGATTTCAACGGGACGCCCAATTTCCGCCTGCCCGAGTTTCAGGATATAATCCAAAATACCGGCCAAAGGAAAAACACCGTTATGCAAAACGCCCGAAAAAGTAATTACTTTCCGGTTCGGCCCCGGATAATAACCGTCCATCAGTATGTGATCCTGGGGGTTGTAAGTCGATGAAATATACCGTATGGCCCCGTCCTTATCGGCTTCTTTAACGGACAGCTCCAACAGATTGGAAGCATCATTGACGGTTATTTTATCGTTCGGGCCGGTTTGCAAATCCAAAGCATAGAACCTGGTTTGAGTCTCTTTTAACGCAAATTCCAAAGAGCCGGTTTGCAGGATACGGTCAGGGTGTTTCGGTGAGAAACGAAGCGTAACGCCTCCATCTACAATGTATTTCCCCAAACCCAAAGCCACACTGACAATCCCTTCTTCCCCTTTTTCCTCGCCAACCGGATAAAAATTCAAGGAGCGGGCTACACCCGAAATGTCAGGGTAACAACGTGTTCCGTGAACCTGTCCGACCATTTCCTGCAGGACAATCGCCATTTTTTCCTGGTCGATTAAGTTTTGCGTAGCGGTCATATACGCTTTGCTATCCCTGTAAAACACGGAAGCATATACTCCTTTTATCGCATTCCCGACCCTGTTCAGCAACTCGTATTTATCGGGAACATGAGGAATCATGTAAGTCTTATAAACTCCGGCGAAAGGCTGGTAATGGGAATCTTCCAGCAAACTCGACGACCGCACGACAACCGGCGTTTTTACAACTTCAAAAAACGCAAGCAAATCTTCAATCAAACGCTTGGGAAGGCTTGCCCGCAGGAAGTACTTGAGAATATCCCCGTCGGGAAGGTCTTGCAAGGCAATCCTGTACAAATCGTTCATCTCCATGAACTCGTCGAAAATGTCCGTACAAAGCACAACGGTTTTAGGAATCCTGAGTCCCGTATTCGGGAATAACCTGTCCAGCTCATTCGCCCACCGCTTAATCATCCGGCTGATAAAAGCCAGGCCGCGCCCTTTCCCGCCCAAAGAATCTTCGCCGATGCGGGCAAAATGGGAATATTCGTCGAAACGCTCTTTTTCGAATACGGCCACAATCCCTGAATTTTTCATCTCCCTGTATTTGACTATCGCATCGAATATTACCCGGCGGGCTTCGTCCATGCTTGCATAATCCGACACGTCAATGCCTTTCAGGAATTCGGCAATCGGAAAGATTGCACGGGAATAGAAAAAGCGGGAAAAATGGTTGCGCGACAGATGGTAAACCAGCGAATCGTCGGGAATTCGAAATATTTTTGTCTGTAAATCTTTCAGCGAAGTAATCCGGATAATCTCGGCTTTGGTTTGCGGATCAAGAATAACAAAATCGCCGAACCCGAAATTGTCTTTAATCTCCTTCCGCAAATCCTGGGGGAAAGTTTTGGAGTTCTTATCAATAAAACTGCAATGCAATTCATCGGCAAAACGCTTGTTGGAAACTTCCGAGGAATCGAAAATAATCGGTACAAAACGGTCGATATTCCGAACCATGCTGCCTAATTTGTAGCCTGCATACGGGTCTTTCACGCCGCATTTGCAGAAACTCATGTCGCAAACAATACCCAAAGTGTGATCCTTATATTTAAGGTAAAGCGCTTCGGCTTCTTCATAAGAACGCGCAAGCAGTATCTTCGGGCGTCCCCGCATCCGGAGCGTCTGCTGGTGCGCATTCAGCGCTTCTTTTGAAAAGCCTTTGGACTGCTCCAAAACAAATTTGTAGAGGTGCGGCAAAGCCGACGAATAAAAACGAATGGAATCTTCGACCAGCAAAATGGTTTGTACGCCAACCGAAGCAATATCATCATCCACATTCATCTTATCCTCAATGAGTTTGATGATGGCCAACAGCAATTCGGAATTTCCCAGCCAGCTGAAAACGTAGTCGATGGAACTCAAATCTTCCTGCAACATCCTTTTGGTAACTTCGCGCGAAAAAGGCGTCAAAACCACGATGGGAACTTTGGAATAAAGCGATTTAATCCGGTTGGCGCCGGCAAAAATATCCGTATCGTCCATATTCGGCATACAAATAACAAGGTCGAAATTCATCCGGCGCATGGCTGCAACGGCTTCTTTTTCGGTTGTTACCAGGGTGAACCGGGGCGGGTAGCGGAGGCTCAAAGAGGTGTATTCGTTAAATATCTGTTCGTCAATCCTGCCGTCTTCTTCCAGCATAAAAGCGTCATACCTGGTAGCAATGAGTAAGACGTTGAGTACCCTTTTGGTCATTAAACCGGCAAAAGAAGTATCTTTAAAAACCAGGTGATCAATGTTGATTCTCTGTGTCATTTGTTTGTTTTTTTAGTTAACGAGTTGACAAGTAAACGAGTAAACGGATAAGCGAAACTTGTCAACTTGTTTACTCGTTAACTCGTTTGCTGTCTTTCTTCCGGTCAAAGGTATGATATTTTTTCTATAATTTACGCAATTCGCGTTCTGACTTTTGAATTTACAAATCCCATCAATTCCAAAATAAAATGAACGGAGGACTAAGGAAATTACTTGATTTTGAGGCTTCTTTCGAGCGATTCTATTGTTTATCGGAACGCCACAAACCGAATTTGGAACGCCCTAAACTGAATCCGGAACGCCCCAAACCGAATTCGGAACGTTCCAAAATGAATCCGGAACGTTCCAAACTGAATTTGGAACGTTCCAAAACAAATTCTCCTGATTGTTTCAGGCTATTGCCTTCACAATGACGACTGCGATAATTCCCAATTTCTCCGTTTCCCCCGTAATTCGTAATTTGCAATTCGTAATTGATTTGTCAAATGCAGTGATATTATAATTATTTACAGATCTTTGCAAACTATTTATCAATCTCCGGTTGGCGCAAGGCACTGTCCCGCACCAGTCGGAACAAACAACGTAAATTTGAAATGAAATTATTTAAAGATGAAAAAAACAATTTTATCCATGGCGTTATGCACCATAATCATTTTCCCTGTGAAAGCTATTTGGTCACAGTATACTGGTACAGCCCTTATTCATTTTCCTCTTCAATGAGGTAATAAGGTTAAGGGAATACCGTCATAATTCATTCTACTGAGGTTGTTTTGTTGGTAAATCAGGTGAAAATAAGGTTGTAACCGGGGCGGTTTCGGCAGGAATCTATATTGTGAAAAACGGCGCTAAGGTGGCAAAAGTGATTGTAAAATAAACACACAACTGCTCATAATTGATGTGAAAAATCCGGCTTGCTTAATGGCAGCTGGATTTTCATTTTTCAATTGAAATGAAAATACCTTTACAGGGAAACATCACCCGTAAATTTTTCCATAAAACGCTGCATCAGCCTGTGTATCGGATATTCTCCGATTTCGCTTTGCCTTATTTTCCTGTATTTGTCCGGCCTCAACGGGTTTTTGACAGACACTTCATAAAAATCGGCATACAAAATCCGGTGCGTTAAAACATGTTTGTAATTCTTTATTAATAGTTTGAACGGCAGGAACGTATCACGGGATTCCGCGTCAACAAGTGCGGAACGACCGGCATTGCCGGGGAAAAGCGCCTGAAAATCCCTGCATTTAACCAACTCTTCAAACGACAGAGGAATTTCCGATTCCACCGAAGGAAATTCGTATAAATTTTGCCAAATACCTTTTCCTTCCCTCTTTTTCAAAAAAATAAACTCACCCGAATGAATAAGAAAATAATAAAGGTACAGTTCTTTTGTTTTGGGCCTGTTTAATTTAACCGGAAATTCGGACACTTTCCC
>JAITCT010000204.1 GCA_031282925.1 Dysgonamonadaceae bacterium
AGTTAACGAGTAAACGAGATGAAAAGTAAACGAGTGAACAACCCTTTCTCGTTAACTCGTCAACTCGTTTACTTGTCAACTAAAAAAAAATAAAAGTATGAAAAGTTTCAAATATACAATCAACGGAAGTGTTTATAAAGTGGCTATAAATTCCATAGAAGGTACTCTGGCCGAAGTAGAAGTGAACGGTACTCCTTACAAAGTAGAGATGAATAAGCCTGCTAAAAAGCAGGTAGTTACAATCAAGCGTCCGGCTCAGACAATCACGCCTCCCATAGCTCGTCCGCAGACAAGCGCCGGTCCGGGTGCGTTGAAATCGCCGCTCCCCGGCGTCATTCTCGACATCGTATGCAAACCGGGCGATACGGTGAAAAAGGGACAAAAAGTGATGGTTCTGGAAGCCATGAAAATGGAAAATGCCATCAATTCCGACCGCGACGGCGTGATTAAGGAAGTGAAAGTAAACAAAGGAGATTCCGTGCTGGAAGGCGCTGATCTTATTATAATCGAATAAGCGTATGGATTTTTTATCATTTCTTGGGGATAACCTGGAAACTTTCTGGAGTTATACGAGTTTTGCCAATTTCACGATTGGCCATATTGCGATGCTTATAGTGGGAATGGTGTTCATTTACTTAGCCGTTGCCAAAGATTTTGAACCCATGTTGCTGGTTCCCATCGGATTTGGGATTCTGATAGGAAACATTCCTTTCAAAGACGCCGGCCTGGAATTGGGAATCTATGAGCAGGGGTCGGTATTAAATATTCTGTATCAGGGAGTGAAGACCGGCTGGTATCCGCCGCTGATTTTTCTCGGAATCGGCGCTATGACCGATTTTTCGGCGCTGATATCCAATCCCAAACTGATGTTAGTCGGCGCATCCGCTCAATTTGGCGTTTTCGGCGCGTATATGATTGCTTTGGCTTTGGGATTCGATACCGCCCAAGCGGGTGCAATAGGTATTATCGGGGGTGCGGACGGGCCGACGGCCATTTTCCTTACTTCCAAATTAGCGCCTCATTTGATTGGCGTAATTGCCATTTCCGCTTATTCCTATATGGCGCTTGTTCCGGTTATTCAACCGCCGATTATGCGTTTGCTCACCACTAAAAAAGAAAGATTGATCCGCATGAAACCGCTCCGCGTAGTTACGCAAACGGAAAAAATCATGTTTCCGATTATCGGTTTGATGCTGACTTGCTTTTTTGTGCCTTCGGGTCTTCCGCTGTTGGGGATGTTGTTTTTCGGAAACTTGCTGAGAGAATCCGGCGTTACCCGCCGTCTGGCAGAAACCGCCCGCGGGCCGATGATCGACATCGTTACCATCATACTGGGTCTTACGGTTGGAGCATCTACGCAAGCCGATGTTTTCTTGAAATGGGATTCCTTTAAGATTTTCCTTATCGGCGCTCTTTCTTTCATGATTGCCACATTTGGCGGCGTAATGTTTGTGAAAATCTTCAATTTGGTTCTGAAACGGGAAAACAAAATCAATCCTTTGATCGGTAATGCGGGCGTTTCGGCAGTTCCGATGTCGGCGCGTATTTCCCAGAAAGTCGGGTTGGAATATGATCCGACCAATTATCTGCTGATGCACGCTATGGGCCCGAATGTTGCAGGCGTTATCGGTTCGGCGGTTGCCGCAGGCGTTTTGTTAGGATTCCTTACTTGAAATATTTTTTAGTTGCCGGCGAAGCTTCAGGTGATTTGCATGCATCCAATTTGATGAAATCCTTGAAGAAAATTGACCGTGAAGCTGATTTCCGCTTCTTCGGGGGCGACCTCATGCAATCGGTTGGCGGCAAACTGCTTAAACATTACAAAGACATGGCGTATATGGGACTTATTCCCGTATTGCTTCATTTGAAAACAATCTTCATTAATCTGGATTTATGTAAACGCGAGATTGAAGCCTACTCTCCCGACAGAGTGATACTGGTTGATTACCCTGGTTTTAACCTCAAGATAGCAAAATTTGTAAAAGAAAAATTGCAAATACCGGTTTGTTATTACATATCTCCAAAGATTTGGGCGTGGAAGGAAAACAGGATACATAACATCCGGAAATATGTAGACCGGATGTTATGTATCCTTCCTTTTGAGCCTGACTTTTACCGGAATCACAATTACGAGGTGGAATATGTGGGAAATCCGACGGTTGATGCGATAGCCGGAAGCGCTTTTTCCACAGAAACTTTTGATGAATTCACCGGCCGAAACCGACTGGCTGATAAACCTGTAATCGCACTGTTAGCGGGTAGCCGAAAGCAGGAAATTAAGGATAACCTTCCTTTTATGCTGGAGGCTGCCGCCGCTTACGGGAATTACCAGGCCGTAATTGCCGGCGCGCCCGGGATTGACCCCGGTTTTTACCGTCCGTTTATGGCTAAATATCCTGCCGGAATTGTTTTTGATTCTACTTACCGTTTGCTGCAACAGTCCACAGCGGCTTTGGTTACGTCTGGCACTGCTACTTTGGAAACGGCGCTTTTCCGCGTTCCGCAGGCGGTTTGCTATAAGATGCCGCTCAAGCATTTAGCCGGATTTATCTGGCGGCATTTTTTCAAAGTCCGTTACATTTCCTTAGTGAACCTGATTGCCGGTAAAACGGTTGTCAAAGAGCTGTTCAACGAGCATTTTTCCACAAAAAACATTCGCGAAGAATTAAACAATTTGCTGAATAACGAGCAATATATAAGTAAATTACAATCCGGATACTGGGAAATTATCAACTTGCTTGGTAAACCGGGGGCTTCCGACCGGGCAGCGGGAATGGTTTTTTTTGCGGGAGTGAACGATAAAAAAGAAAGAGCAATAAATCCTACGGAAAACAAAACTACTTGTGCAAAGCGTAAGCCTGCCTCACACCAATCCGGAGCGTGATATAAAATTTAAATGAAATTTCGGTTTATATGATAAATAAATATTACCTTTGTAACTTCAAATTATAAAAAGGCAGTTATTTGCTCTAAAACAGGTACGACCGCAGTTCAATTTGTTGTGATTGGGTAAAAAACATTATTAATTAATAAAACAAAAAAATATGAAAACAATGGCTATCTTCGGCAAAGACAAGGGGTTTTTCACTCGGCTAAAGCCGAACCTTGGTTATCACTTATTAATTATTTCGGCGCTTTGCCTGCTTAGTTTTTCCCAAGTGCAAGGGCAAACCGATAAGTTAAGCAGGATTGACCTAAGCGGCGGGGAAGAGCTTACGCCTGCGTTCCACCCCGACATCACCGATTATAATGTAAGAGTAGCAAATTCGGTATCAAGCATTACGGTTTCAGCGACAAAAAGCGGTGAGGGAACCATTCATGGTACGGGAACATATCCGCTGGAAGTCGGGGATAACCGCATTTTCATCAGTGTGGTTGCCGGAAACCAAACACGGGTTTATACGATAACGGTAAGGCGGTTAAATAACGATGCCAACTTAAGCAAACTTGAGGTAAGCGCGGGAACGCTTTTGCCCCCGTTCAGCCCCTATATCACCGAATATACGGTTAACGTGGGAAGTTTGGTGCCGAACGTTACGGTTACGGCTTCGGCAAAAGATGCGAACTCCACCAAGGTTGAGGGTACGGGAAGATATCCGCTGTCCACGGGGAGAAATGCCTTGAA
>JAITCT010000226.1 GCA_031282925.1 Dysgonamonadaceae bacterium
GCAATATATTCCACATTCCCGTTGATTTTCCGTTCTTTGCCGGCTTTATCCTCAAACCACGCCACTTGCGCCATAGCGCCCATGTCAAACATGAATGTCAGGGAATCAATACCTGAATAAGAGGCCGGATTCATCGGGTTAATCATATAAGGACTCCTCAAGCCGTAACCGATTCCGCCCATTGCCCGCTGAGAGGCAAAGGCTTTATCCGCCAGACTTCCGTAACCATAACGCGTATAAGGGGAATTGGTACTGTTCTGTGCAAATGCAATACCCGGAAAAACCGCCAGGGCGAAAACCCTCAAAACCATTTTAATTTTATTCATATATCCTATGGCGCATCATTTGATAGCGGCGCAAAGGTAAGAAGAATTTTTCTATTAAATTTGAAATAAAACTAAAATTGTGTTATTTATCAGGGACACATGCGCTCAGTTCCGGCAAACCCGCCGGAGTTTCCGGGCTGCTTCCCTCCGGTTGGCGCAAGGTGAAATTACGAGTTACGAATTACGGGGAAAGCTGCACTACATCATTGCTGTAAAAGTCAAATAATCCGCGGTTGGCGCGAGGTTTCACCCCCGCTCGGTACATCGTCTTTGCTACATCAGATAATGGCAGTGAGTTTTACGAACACAAATATATTGCTAAAATGTTGGACGCTACGTTTTTTTGCTCATCCCCTGTTTTTCCCGAAAAAGAGGATTGAATGAATACACTGATGGACTCATCAGGCAGTATATTTCTGAAAAAACATAAAATTACAGATTCCAACAATAATACGAACCGTCTTTTCCCAAACAAAAATAACGGAAGACCGGGAAAATTACTTAACTTTGATACCCCTTTCGAGAGATTTTATAATTTAGTTGCATTGGTTACTCGAACCTGCCTTTTTTAAAATAATTCAAATATATTTTGTTATTGAGAAACTTTCCATTACCTTTGCCCCCAAAATACGAAATATTAACATTTAAAAATTTAATTGTCAAAAGAAAAATTATGATTATCGTTCCATTGAAGGAAGGCGAAAATATTGAACGTGCCTTAAAAAAGTTCAAAAGAAAATTTGAAAAGACTGGTGTAACTAAAGAGCTGCGTAAAAGACAAGCTTTTTCAAAACCGTCTGTTGAAAAAAGAAAACAAAAAGTTCATGCTGTTTACGTTCAAAAATTACATCAGGCTGACGAATAATCCTGTGTTTTTTCGTGGTAAAATTTTGTATATTCATGCTTTCTTCCTACCTTCGTATATCTAAAGTAAGAAAGTATGATGATAGAGTCGTTTTTACAGTATTTGCAGTATGAGAAAAATTATTCCGCCCATACGGTTGAGTCTTATAAAAATGATTTGTACCAGTTTAAAGAATTTGTATCCGGCGATTCCGCATTTCATCCGGAGACAATTGATGCTATGTGGGTGCGGCGATGGATCGTTTCGCTGATGGATGAAAATTACTCTCCATTATCTGTAAATCGAAAATTGAGTTCTTTGAAATCATTTTTTAGGTATCTGTGTAAAAAAAAGTATATTGAAACCAATCCACTCGGAAACATACGGGGACCAAAAACAAAAAAACCGTTGCCCCATTTTGTTAAAGATTCGGATATGGAGAATTTATTTTCGGCTTGGAACGATGAAAACACTTTTGAAGGGGAACGTGATAAAGCCATTTTAGATGTTTTTTACACAACAGGTATTCGTTGTGCCGAATTAGCCGGTCTAAAAGACGGGGACGTTGATTTCCAGACCAAAATGATAAAAGTAACCGGAAAAAGAAACAAACAACGCTTGATTCCGTTTTCCGATACTTTGAAAGGTGTTTTACAGTCTTATATTAATATAAGGAGAGAAACAATAGAATCGCCGGCGAACAATGCCTTTTTCGTCAGGAAAAACGGCAAAGCGTTATCCAACTCAATTATATATGGAATTGTAAATAAACGATTGTCCGAAATTCCACACTTATCTAAAAAAAGTCCTCATGTATTGAGGCACACTTTTGCAACAAGTATGTTGAACAATGGTGCGGATTTGACTGCCGTCAAGGAATTATTAGGACACGCAAGTCTTTCCTCAACCGAAGTTTATACACATACAACTTTTGAAGAATTAAAAAAAGCGTATCACCAGGCTCATCCGAGAGCTTAAAAACAAAAGGAGGTTTTTATGGAAATTGCAATTCATTCAATTCATTTTGAAGCCAGTGTGAAATTGGAAAGTTTCATTCAAAAAAAAGTAAATCGTCTGGCAAAATTTAATGACAGTATCGTTTCTGCCGATGTAACATTGAAAGTGGTGAAACCGGAAACCGCTGTAAATAAAGATGCTTCAGTAAAAATATTAGCGCCCGGGCATGAGTTTTTCGCCCATGAAATAGCCGATACTTTCGAAGAAGCCATTGATAAATGCGTAGAAAAATTAGAACGCCAAGTTGTAAAATCAAAAGAAAAGAAAATTTCTAAAAAATAACGGCATAATATTTGGGCAATCGAAAAAAAATTACTACATTTGTACCCGCTTTTGGGTTTTAGATGATCTAAAGTTGTTCTTTGATGTGTTGCCTCTTTAGCTCAGTTGGCCAGAGCACGTGATTTGTAATCTCGGGGTCGTTGGTTCGAATCCGACAAGAGGCTCGAATGAATTGACAATTAAGGAGAAAAAATCATTGTCAATTATCAACTAAAAAGGGCAGTTACCAGAGTGGCCAAATGGGGCTGACTGTAACTCAGCTGACGTACGTCTTCGGTGGTTCGAATCCATCACTGCCCACAAGAATTGATTACGAATTACGGATGGATGAATGAAGTAGTCAGTGTAAAAAAAAAAATTGTAATTCGTAATTGAATAAGCGGAAGTAGCTCAGTTGATAGAGCATTAGCCTTCCAAGCTGAGGGTCGCGGGTTTGAGTCCCGTCTTCCGCTCTTTGACAATACGTGTAGTTGTTGAAAACATAAATTATGGCTGCATTGGTTTATTTAGATAATTCTAATCTTTGGATAGAAGGGAAAAGATTGAGCGCTGTGTTTCGCGGCACATCTCCCGATATTTCGATTGCTATCGAAACAAGGGATTTTGATAACACGTTCAGGCTGGATTTTGGTAAAGTGCTGGATATTGCGGATAATAAACCGATAAAAGTTGCTAAATTTTATGGCTCTCGTCCCCCCGAATCGGATTCAGTGTGGAATATGGCAAAGAAAGTCGGTTTTGAAACTGTTATTGCCGGCAGAAATTACAGCAATAAAGAAAAAGGGGTAGATACACAGTTGCTTGTTGATATGTTGACGGATTCTATTGAAGCGGACTCGGGACACGATATTTTTATCCTTATTGCCGGTGGTGCGGATTATATTCCTGTAATACGAAAAATTAAAAGTAGAAATTTTCGGGTACAGGTATTGTTTTGGAATCATGCATCAATAGAATTAAAGAAAGAAACGAATTTCATATCCCTTGATGGGTATTTTAATGACATTCGTGTTAAATAGTTACGTATTGCCTGTGTAGCTCAGCGGTAGAGCACTTCCTTGGTAAGGAAGAGGTCCCGAGTTCAAATCTCGGCGCCGGCTCGAAAACAAGGGAGAGAAAAGTAAATTCATTAATCAAATATCAAAGAAGATATATTCATTCTAAAAAAAGAACAAAATAGATTATGGCAAAAGAACATTTTAACCGATCGAAACCTCATGTTAACATCGGTACAATCGGTCATGTTGACCACGGTAAAACTACATTGACTGCCGCTATTACGACAGTATTGGCAAAGAAAGGTCTTTCCGAAGTGCGTTCTTTCGATTCGATTGACAACGCTCCGGAAGAAAAGGAAAGAGGTATTACAATTAATACCGCTCACGTTGAATATGAAACTGCAAACCGTCACTACGCTCACGTTGACTGTCCGGGTCACGCCGACTACGTGAAGAACATGGTTACCGGTGCCGCTCAGATGGATGGTGCTATTATTGTAGTTGCCGCTACGGATGGTCCTATGCCTCAGACTCGTGAACACATCCTTTTGGCTCGTCAGGTAAATGTGCCTAAATTGGTTGTTTTCATGAATAAGGTAGATATTGTTGATGATCCCGAAATGTTGGAATTGGTGGAAATGGAAATGCGCGAATTGCTTTCTTTCTATGAATTTGACGGCGATAATACTCCGGTTATCCAAGGGTCTGCTTTGGGCGGTTTGAACGGAATTCCCGAATGGGAAGAAAAAATCGTAGAGTTGATGGATGCCGTTGATACATGGATTCCTCTGCCTCCGCGCGATATTGACAAACCTTTCCTGATGCCTGTTGAAGACGTATTCTCTATCACCGGTCGAGGTACCGTTGCTACGGGACGTATCGAAACTGGTATCATCAAAACCGGCGAAGAAGTTCAAATCATCGGTTTGGGTGCTGAAGGTAAGAAATCGGTTGTTACGGGCGTCGAAATGTTCCGTAAGATTCTTGACGAAGGCCAAGCCGGCGATAATGTAGGTTTGTTGCTTCGCGGTATTGACAAAGACGAAGTAAAACGCGGTATGGTTATTACCCACCCGAACAAGGTTAAGCCTTACACTTCTTTCAAAGCTTCGGTTTATGTATTGAAGAAAGAAGAAGGTGGCCGCCATACGCCGTTCCACAACAAATATCGTCCGCAATTCTATATCCGTACCTTAGACGTAACAGGTGAAATCACATTGCCGGAAGGCACCGAAATGGTGATGCCGGGCGACAACTTGGAAATCAAAGTAGATTTGATTTATCCTGTAGCTTGCTCCGAAGGGTTGCGTTTTGCTATCCGTGAAGGCGGTCGTACCGTTGGTTCCGGTCAGATTACGGAAATCATCGAATAAAAGTTAATGAGTTATAAGTAAACGAGTAAACAAGAGAACAAGCTTGTATAAATCCTGTTTACTCGTTTACTGAAATCTTGTTTACTAAACAGACGGGTTTAGCTCAGTTGGTAGAGCGACGGTCTCCAAAACCGTAGGTCGAGAGTTCGAGCCTTTCAACCCGTGCCAAATAAAAATATTTCGTATGAATTTTTTTCGGAAAATAGCTAATTATACTAAAGAATCTTATAGCGAACTTGTACATAAGGTTTCTTGGCCTACTCAGCAGGAATTGGCAAGTAGCACTATCGTTGTAATGACAGCTTCCCTTCTCATGGCGGTAGTGGTATTTGGTATTGACTTCGTTTTTGAATCCATGGTCAAAGTCTTTTATTCGAAAATCTTTTAATTAAGGCATGTCTGAAATTGAAAAGAAATTTTATGTTCTCCGTGCCGTCAGTGGCAAAGAAAATAAAATAAAAGAATATTTGGAGGCCGAGATTAAAAATTCGGACTTGAAGAATTATATTTTTCAGGTCTTGATTCCTACGGAAAAAGTGTTTCAGCAGCGTAACGGAAAAAAAGTGTTGAAAGAACGTGCCTATCTTCCCGGTTATGTTATCGTTGAAGCTATTCTGGTAGGAGAAGTTGTACATTTCCTGAAAAACGTCAATTTTGTCATTGGATTTCTCGGAGGAAACAATCCGGTTCCTTTGCGTGTTTCGGAAGTAAACCGGATACTCGGTACGGTTGATGAATTGCAAGAACAACCGGAAGAATTTGATGTTCAATATACAATTGGCGAAACGGTCAAAGTGATTTACGGTCCGTTTAACGGTTTCCACGGAGAGATTAAAGAAATCAATCCTGAAAAAAAGAAATTGACAGTACTCGTGAAAATCTTCGGTCGCGGGACGCCCCTCGAATTGGGCTATATGCAAGTTGAAAAAGAATAATTCGATTAGGTTACGCTCTTCGAACTTCTTTTTTTGTGTTATAAGGAATTAAATAAACTAAATTTATCAACAAATGGCAAAAGAGATTGCTGGACAGCTAAAATTACAGATTAAAGGAGGGGCGGCGAACCCTTCTCCCCCGGTAGGCCCTGCATTGGGATCGAAAGGTATCAATATAATGGAGTTTTGCAAGCAATTTAATGCCAGAACCCAAGACAAAGCGGGTAAAGTAGTGCCGGTGGTTATTACTTACTACGCCGACAAGTCTTTCGATTTTATCATCAAAAATCCGCCGGTAGCTATCCAATTGTTGGAAGCAGGCAAGCAAAAAAGCGGATCGGCTGAGCCTAACCGCAACAAAGTGGCTGAAATTACTTGGGAACAAGTAAAAGCCATTGCCGAAGATAAAATGAAAGATTTAAACTGTTTTACGCTGGAATCTGCGATGAAAATGGTAGCAGGTACGGCTCGGAGCATGGGTATAACTGTACAAGGGACATTCCCTGCAAACATTTAAAAACTTCAATAGAGATATGAGTAAACTTACAAAAAATCAAAAGTTGGCTTTAAGCAAAGTTGAAGCAGGGAAGACATACACACTAAAAGAAGCGTCCGCTTTGGTGAAGGAAATCACTACTTCCAAATTCGATGCTTCCGTAGACATTGATGTCCGCTTAGGTGTTGACCCCCGTAAAGCTAACCAAATGGTAAGAGGCGTTGTTTCATTGCCTCACGGAACAGGTAAGCAAGTCAGGGTTCTCGTATTAACTACGCCCGATCAGGAAGCTGCTGCCAAAGAAGCAGGGGCCGATCATGTGGGTCTTGATGAATATATCGAAAAAATAAAAGGCGGTTGGACGGATATTGATGTGATTATCACGCAACCGGCTATTATGGGTAAAATCGGCGCTTTAGGTCGTGTACTCGGTCCTCGCGGATTGATGCCGAATCCCAAAAGCGGAACGGTTACCAACGACGTAGTGCAAGCCGTGAAAGAAGTAAAACAAGGTAAAATTGATTTCAAAGTTGATAAAGCCGGGATTGTTCAT
This sequence comes from Dysgonamonadaceae bacterium, assembly GCA_031282925.1. GTDB lineage: Bacteria > Bacteroidota > Bacteroidia > Bacteroidales > Azobacteroidaceae > Azobacteroides. Next base: position 6,825 of record JAITCT010000226.1, read on the forward strand.
ACTTCTGTCGGCAAAGTTTCGTTTTCTCCCGATCAAATCAAGGATAACGCAAAAGAATTTGTCGCTACGCTCATCAAGTTGAAACCTGCGGCTGCAAAGGGTATGTACGTAAAGAGCATTTATCTTTCAAGTACAATGAGTCCGGGTCTGAAAATAGACCCTAAATCGGTAGATGAAATTTAAAATTAATTGGAATTATGAAAAAGGAAGATAAATCTGCTGTTATCAAACAGATTGCTACTACCATAGGTGAATATTCGCACTTCTATCTGACTGATATTGCTACGTTGAACGCAGGCAAAACAAACAGTTTGAGAAGAGAATGTTATAAGGAAGATATTAAATTAGTTGTTGTAAAAAACACCTTATTTAAGAAAGCGCTGGAACAAATGGACGGAGATTATTCCGCTCTGAATCCTGCTTTGAAGGGCAATACGGCTGTGATGTTCTCAAATAATGCCAATAGTCCTGCTAAACTGATTAAGTCTTTTTCAAAAGGAATTGATATTCCGAAATTGAAAGCGGCTTATGTACAGGAAGGATTCTATGTAGGAGTTGAGAATCTGGATATTCTTGTTTCTATCAAGAGCAAAAACGAACTTATTGCCGATGTTATTGCTTTGTTGCAATCGCCGGCTAAGAACGTTATTTCTGCTCTTCAATCGGGTGGTCAAACCATCCACGGGGTTTTGAAGACTCTCGGTGAAAGATAAATGAGTTGATAAGTAAACGAGTTAACAAGTTACAGGATTATAAATTCTCGTTTACTCGTTAACTAAAAAAATAATAAACAATATAAAAATTATACAATCATGGCAGATTTGAAAGCTTTTGCTGAACAATTAGTAAACTTAACCGTAAAGGAAGTAAACGAACTTGCTGAAATTCTTAAAACAGAATATGGTATTGAACCCGCAGCTGCTGCTGTTGCTGTTGCTGCAGGTCCTGTTGCCACCGCTGAAGTAAAAGAAGAAAAAACATCTTTTGATGTAGTTTTGAAAAGCGTCGGTGCAAATAAATTAGCTATCGTTAAAGCGGTTAAAGAATTGACAGGTCTTGGTCTGAAAGAAGCAAAAGACATCGTTGATAGTGCTCCCGCGCCTATCAAAGAAGGAGCTACTAAAGACGAAGCCGAAGGGCTGAAAAAATCCTTGGAAGAAGCCGGAGCGGAAGTTGAACTTAAATAATCGCTCCTGTTATTATGGGTAACGTGGTTAAGAATCTCCTTTCGAAGGTTCTTAACCTTTTTGCGTCTATTTTCAATACTTAATCAATTTTCGTCCAAATATCTTCATAATGTCTTATAGAACAACAACAAACAGCGATACGAGAATTAACTTTGCTTCGACAAAGAAACCTTTTGCTTATCCGGATTTCCTCGAAGTGCAATTGAAATCTTTTCAAGATTTCCTTCAATTAGATACTCCAACCGAAAAGAAAAAAAACGAGGGTTTGTACAAAGTATTTGCCGAAAATTTTCCAATCGCAGATACACGTAATAACTTTGTTCTTGAATTTTTGGATTATTTTATTGATCCTCCGCGTTATACCATTGATGAATGTGTCGAACGCGGTTTGACTTACAGCGTTCCGCTAAAAGCAAAAATGAAACTTTACTGCACTGACCCTGATCATGAAGATTTTGATACTGTGATTCAGGACGTTTATTTAGGTCCAATACCTTATATGACCTCCAAAGGGACGTTTGTCATCAATGGCGCCGAACGGGTTGTGGTTTCCCAATTACATCGTTCACCGGGGGTATTTTTCGGGCAAAGTACCCATTCCAATGGAACTAAATTATATTCGGCGCGTATCATTCCTTTTAAAGGTTCGTGGATCGAATTTGCTACCGACATTAATAATGTGATGTATGCTTATATTGACCGAAAAAAGAAATTGCCCGTAACTACGCTTTTAAGAGCTATTGGCTTTGAGAGTGACAAAGATATTCTGGAAATATTCAATCTTGCCGAAGAAATCAAGGTGAATGCGACCAATCTGAAAAAAACCGTCGGACGGAAATTAGCTGCACGTGTGTTGAGAACTTGGGTGGAAGATTTTGTAGATGAAGATACGGGTGAAGTTGTTTCTATTGAACGGAACGAAGTGTTAATTGACCGTGAAACCGTGCTTGCCACACAACATATTGATGGAATTCTTGAGTCGGGCGTTCAAACTATTTTGTTGCATCGCGAAGACCAGAATATTTCCGATTATGCAATCATTTACAACACTTTGCAAAAAGACCCGAGTAATTCCGAACGGGATGCGGTAGTTTACATTTACCATCAGTTGCGGAATGCCGAACCGACTGATGATGCAAATGCAAGGGAAGTCATCCAAAATTTGTTCTTTTCCGAAAAAAGATACGATTTGGGTGAAGTGGGCCGTTACAGAATCAACAAAAAACTGAATCTGACTACTTCTGTCGAGGTGAAAGTTCTTACCAAAGAGGACATTATTGAAATCATTAAGTATCTGATTGAATTGATCAACTCCAAAGCTATTGTGGACGATATAGACCACTTGAGTAACCGCCGTGTGCGTACCGTGGGCGAACAATTATATAATCAGTTTGGTGTCGGTTTGGCGCGCATGTCGCGCACCATCCGAGAGCGCATGAATGTACGAGATAATGAAGTGTTTACGCCTGTTGATCTGATTAATGCGAAGACGATTTCTTCCGTGATCAATTCCTTTTTCGGGACTAATGCTTTGTCGCAATTCATGGATCAGACCAATCCGCTGGCGGAAATTACACATAAACGCCGTATGTCCGCTTTGGGTCCCGGCGGTTTGTCACGTGAGCGCGCCGGTTTTGAAGTACGCGACGTACACTATACGCATTACGGCCGCCTCTGTCCGATTGAAACGCCGGAAGGTCCGAATATCGGTTTGATTTCGTCGCTTTGCGTATATGCGAAAATCAATGAACTTGGGTTTATTGAAACGCCTTACCGTAAAGTGTTCGATAAAAAGGTGGATTTAACGAATGACGGTATTACGTATCTGACTGCGGAAGAAGAAGAAGGCAAAATTATTGCGCAAGGAAATGCGCCTTTGGACGATGACGGCGTTTTTATCAATAGCCGTGTCAAATCCCGCCAAGATGCGGATTATCCGGTAGTTGCGCCGGAAGAAATAGAATTGATGGACGTTTCGCCTACGCAGATTGCTTCGATTGCCGCATCATTGATTCCGTTCCTTGAACATGACGACGCCAACCGCGCCTTAATGGGTTCAAACATGATGCGTCAGGCTGTTCCTTTAATGACTCCCGAAGCTCCGATTGTCGGGACAGGCATTGAAGGCCGGTTGATTTCGGACTCCCGTACGCAAATTACCGC
>JAITCT010000260.1 GCA_031282925.1 Dysgonamonadaceae bacterium
GAGGCTGCCGGCGCTATCGCTTCCGGCGCAAAAAGCGCATCAAAAATCCCGATTGTGGGCGGCATACTGGCGGTTGCGCAGGCTGTCGCGCTGGCGGCCACCCTGTTCTCCACAATGGCGCAGGCAAAAAAGTTTGCTGTCGGCGGCATTGTCCCCGGCAATTCCTTTGCGGGCGACAAAATACTCTCCCGGCTTAATTCCGGTGAAATGGTACTCAATCAGGGACAGCAAAACAGGCTTTTCAACATGATTAACTCCGGGGCTCCCGGCAACGGCAACGGCGGCCGGGATAACGTGCAGTTTGTCCTGCGCGGCACGGATTTGACAGGCCTCATTAACAACACTCAGAGAAAACGATCGCTATGACGCTTACCGCATATTCAAATAAAAATGTAAAGTGGGATTTGACCCTTAACGGTACTACGCCTTCGGAACTTACGCTCGTGGATATCGCCATCGAATATCCCGGCACGGAAGACCCGATAGAAGATGTAATGTACCTGCCAAAGTTTACGTTTACTTTCCTGGGAACAAAGGAGCTTTACGACGATTTCGGGGAAATCACCAATACATCCCATCCCTTTGAACTTGCAAGCGACAGCGGCTATAAATGGCTGGGCTACCTTACGCCCGATGTGTTTTCAATGCCGAACACGGGATACCGGGAGGAGTTTTCGATGAACGGCATTTCGCAGGTCGAGGCTTTGAAGTTTTTGAAGTTTCCGTTTGAAGAATACGACGACTACCTGATTAACGTTGTAAAAACCGTTGAAGACATAATAAAAGACAATACCGGAATAGCAAGCATATCGCAGCATTTTACCTACAATCACAATCAGCTTGCAGGCATGCATGTAATGCCTCTATGCTTTTCAATGAATGATGACGATAACGCTTATATATCCCTATACGAAACTCTCGAATGGGCTTGCTCTTCGCTTGGCTTGCGCCTGGTGCTTAACTGGGACAATACGGTCGGGATTTGGGATTTGATAGATGTATTCAGTGAGGGATCAGCCGATTATTCAAAGCTGAAACATGCCGGGATTGATGAGACATTTGAAACCGGTAAAGTTTTTGAATCGGTTATCGTTCAATGTAAAGAGGCGCGAATCGAAATTAAAAACATTGATTTGAAATTACCGGAAGACAGAAGCCGAAGCGAACACACGATACAAATCCGGCAAGGGGCGGAAAGATGGAAGGGGCCGCTTGGTATAACAATTACAGGAAAAAATTCAACCGCCCATACGCATAACCGTTATGTCGGATATTTCAAAGAAAAACAGTTTGACGGGTGGAAGTTTCCCAAATACGATGTTATTACCGGTCAGGAAATAGAGGAATGGTGGAATCCGGAAAAGATTTTTACGGAAGACGACATTCCATCCCCGGGAGCATATCCGATTATTTACAGGAAAGACAGCGAATCATGGGAAAAAGCAATGATGATAGTAAGCACCTATGACCATCCTACCGCAGGCATCACGGTTAATTTAGAGGGCGTACCCTATGCGGTATACAAACAGAATATGGTGCCGAACACAGGCGATTACCTTTGCTTTAACGGGACGGTAATCGGAAGCCCGCATATAAACAGGGACCCAAACAAATGGCCTACCCTTGCACGTGGAGGTGTATATCGCACTCCGTGGGTGCTTGTTAAAGCGGATGAGGGCGAGATATGGACACAATGCCCGTGTCCCGTACCGGTGGGAAAAGGTGATGGCGACCAGGCTGATGTTGAAACACTAACGGATTTCGTACACACCACGTGGTTGCTTGCAAGTGTATGTTTTGCAGGCAAATACTGGAAGCCTGACAGTTGGGGTGGAGGAGAATGGGTTGATGTCGAAACAAAGTTTGAAATCCGGAACGAATCGAAAAACGTAAAAAAAGACAAAGGGATAAATCTATTTCAACAGCCCTGGGAAATAAGTACGAAAGTTGATGCATCCGGAGAAATAGACAAATATTTTGAAAAGGTTACCGGGTACTGGTTGAAATTACCCAATAAATACGGGGAACTTGTAGTTACTTTATATACGCCCGAAGTGAGCAGGAGGTTTACGGGTATAGTCGGAGTGGTAACGTTTTTAACAAACATTCAAATATCAAAAATAAATATTTATAACAATACCGATTTTTTTGAAAAGAACAACATGACCTATCATGCCGGAAAGGACGAAAATATAATCGGGGTAGAAAGTAATAAATATGATGTTTACCTGTCGAGCTACAAAGAAAACATGTTTGAATCGTATCTGTCTACCCTTTACAGTGACAAAGAGGGTGAAGATCGGGTTGTAAATCTGTCATGGAATTATGGGGAAGGCTCCCGGATTGAAGAACGTCCGGAATACCGGATCGCCCGAATTGCCCTTTATTACATATCCGGCATGAAAAGCATATCGGATGTGCTGAATATTAACGACAGGCTTTTTGTATATAAATATAATGAAAACCTTCTTTGGGAAAACGGCTGCACAATAAACCCGCTCATGGATACGGTAAATGTAAAATACTCTTATAACACGCTGAATTATGGTAGTTAGGGAAATTGTTATAGCAGGAATTCCAAAAAGCCGGACGGCATTCTCGTACAAGGCATCACCGACTGTTACTTATTCGGAAGTGCCATCGGTGAAAGCCAACGAAGAAATTTCGCCTTCCGATCCATCGCTTGATGGTCAGAGGGATTTGATTATGGTTCAGGAATTGCCGGTCGGCGGCGGCTTTAATGATGTTATGTATGCAGACCTTCGGAAACACAGTTTTGCATACTGGACAGAGCCGGAAGAACCGGAGCCGGAGACAAACGATGACCCCGAACCCGCCCCCGGTTATTTCACCGTCATAGCCAACGCCCGCGCACGGTTCGGGGAAGAGGCCGCGCTTGATGCCGAAGGGATAGACGAATGGCTGTACGTCATTACCGATAAAAAGGAAATCCGCAGGTGGGTACCGCCCCCGCTGCCGACCGAACATTCCGGAGGCGACCCAGCGCCCGGCGGCGGCTTTTATGAAACGGTTGCAAACATTCGCGTCTGGGACGGCGCCCATGCCGAACGCCCGGCACAGGGAATTGAAGGATGGCTTTATATCGAACAGGATACGCGGCTTGTTTTTATATGGGACGGAGCCAAATACATAAACATATCCGGCGTTGTCGACATACAGGTTGAGGCTGCACCCTCGCAGAGTAAAACGCCGCTTGTTATCGAATATGAAGAGGAAGAAACAAAATCGGTTGCAAAGCTGAGCATCAAAAACGCGACATCTGCCGATGTTGGAGTGGTAAAGCCGGACGGCTCGACAATAACCGTATCGGCAGACGGCAAAATTACCGGCACAAAGCTGGCAGCCGGCACGGGCATTTCACTGAATCCGTCAACCGGTCTGGGAAACGTTACAGTTACAAACAGCGGCGTAACAGGCGTGTCGGCCGGTAACGGAATATCCGTGAGCGCGTCCGCCGGCAGTGTAAGAATAACCAATACAAAACCGATGAACGGCAGCACATTTAACGGCTTCTCATACTGTCCCTACTATGGATACCACACGAATGGCGGCGGGAAAAACCGTGAAGCGTTTATTCCGCAACCGCAGCCGTTTCATCCCGTTACGGGCGAAATAACATTTCCACGGGTTTTTCCCGGAAAAACCGTCAAATGCCTGCTTGATGAAAATATAACGCCGGCCAACACTTCGGGATGGAGCGTAAACATATTTTTGAAAGACCCGGAACAGCAGATGACCGCCGGAACGTACATTACCG
>JAITCT010000263.1 GCA_031282925.1 Dysgonamonadaceae bacterium
TTGGCTTTTGGAAAACGGTTACCACTTTACCGGAAGGATATCAAACCATAAGTTTAAATTGCCGTTATAACAACGGTGCTGTAGAAAGGACGGTTGACAGATTTTCGATTGATGAAACAACCGGAGTAGTATACATACATACAACGGCGAGAACGTATATGAGTTTTACAGTAATAAAACTGACTGCTAACACAATAATAGCCCGGAATATACCATACAATGATATCAGTTACTGGAAGCGAGTTAAATAAGGTAACCCCCGGTTGGTGCGAGGCGCAGAGCCTCGCACCAACAACGGGAGAACTACCGCGTCATTGCTTCGCCGCTTCGCGGCTCGCAATGACGCGGTAAGGTTGAATAATCCGCTAATTGTCAATTATCAATTTGTCAATGATTTCATCCTGCCGGTGTTCCTCATCCGGCAGTTCTTCCTTTTTGAAACAACCGGCTGCGAGTACGTCTTCATAAATGCCGGCAGGCATAAAGAAGCGCATATCCTTTCCCTGCCTGAACGCTTCCCTGATGGCGCTTGAAGATACTTCGATTTTGGGCGCGCCGAAAACCAGTTTCGCATTCGGGTGGTTGATATCCACTTTACCTGTTTTCAAACGCGGATATACCCATGTTTTGAAGTTCTTCAAAATCAGCCGGTAGTCTTTCCACCGGTGGATGGTTGTCCAGTTGTCGGTGCCGATGATTAACTCGAACGAGTGATCGGGAAATAACATTCTCAGTTTTTGGAGGGTATTAACCGTATATGCCGGTCGCGGCATGTCCCACTCAATGGTAGAGGTTTTAAACTTGGGGTAATTTTCAATTGCCTTTTCTACCAGTTTCAGCCTGAATTCATGGTCCATCAGGTCTTCCGCCTCTTTCAGGGGATTTTTAGGCGAGATTAAAAACCAGATTTCATCAAATCCGCCAAACTCTGCCAGATAATTTGCTACCGCTAAATGTCCAATATGTACCGGATTAAAAGATCCGGGAAAAACTCCGATTTTCATACTTGTGAAATAAAATTAATTATGTTGTTTACTGTTTCTACTGTCGCTTTTTCCAAATCGTCGTTGACGATCACCTTGTCATACCGGTGCGCCAGACTCAGTTCGTGATTTGCTTTGGAAATCCGGTCGGCAATTACTTCCGGGGAATCGGTTCCCCGTTTTTCCAGCCGCCGTTTCAATTCATCCACCGAAGGAGGCCGGATGAAAATAAGCAGAGCTTTGCCGCCGTATAATTTTTTGATGTTCAAACCTCCGGCAACATCTACGTCCATAATGACGTTTTCCCCTTTTTGAAGATTTTCATTCACTTCGGATTTTAACGTGCCGTAAAAGCAGTCGGGATAAACTTCCTCATATTCTATAAAGTCGCCGTTTTGAATCCGTTCCCGGAACGTTTCGGGGGAAAGGAAATAATATTCCACTCCGTTTTGCTCGTTTCCACGCGGGGGGCGGCTTGTGGCCGACACCGAAAACCGCAGGGGCAATCCTTTTTGCAGGATACGGTTTATAATTGTCGATTTGCCCGACCCGGAGGGTGCGGAAAGAATGATCAGTTTTCCGTTCACGATTTATAAAACATTAAAAATTTGCTCTTTCATTTGCTCTAATTCGTCTTTCATTTGAACGACCATTTTTTGTATCTCCACATGATTTGCCTTTGCGCCCAGGGTGTTTATTTCCCTTCCGATTTCCTGGATAATAAATCCTAATTTCCGGCCTTGACTTTTTTCATCATTTAGTGTTTCCAAAAAATATTCCAAATGATTCGCCAGGCGCGATTTTTCTTCGCTGACATCCAGTTTTTCGACATAATAAATCAGTTCCTGTTCAAACCGGTTACCGTCATACATGCCTGTATCCAGCCTGGCAAGGTTTTCGCGGATGCGTCCTTTGATTTTTTCGATTCGTTCCGGTTCATACGCGTTGATTTCTTTCAGGAGCTTGCCGATATTTTCAATTTTGGCCGTAAAAACATTTTCGAGCATCAGCCCTTCCTGTTTGCGGAAATTGTTCAGGGAAGCGATGGCATTTTCGACAGCCAGTTTCACTGCCGCCCATTCATTTTCGTCCGGTTCCGGTATTTCCGTTTTTACCGCCTCCGGCAGGTGGAGAATAAGGGAAAGCCATTCGACAGGTAAAGCGACGTTTAATTTTACGGACAGATCCTTGATTTCTTCATAGTAATTCCTTACCGCCGTTTGATTGATTACGCTTGAAACGGAATTATCCATTGCATCCAAAGTGATTGTTAAATCAACTTTACCTCTCTCAATCCCCCGGGACAATATGTTCCTGATTTCAACCTCCTTTTCCCTGTAAACGGCGGGAATACGCGTATTGATATCAAGCTGCCGGCTGTTAAGCGCCTTAATTTCTATGGTGATTTTCTTTCCCGAAAAAGCCACTTCCGTCTTTCCGAATCCGGTCATTGATTGAATCATGCTGAAAATTTTCTGCAAAAATAATCCTTTTTATTTAACAAACAATGTAATTTCGGGTATAAAAATCAATTTTTGCTGCTGAAAAGATGCGTTTATCTAATTACGGGTTACGAATTACGGGGGAAAATTGAGAATGGAGAATTACCGCAGCCGCCATTGTGCCCCTACGCGGCTCGCAATGACGGCTGCGGTAATTCTCCATTTTCAATCCCCTGAAAATCAATGCCCTTTGTTGCGACAGGGTTCTGCTCTGTCGCAATTATCCCGACAGGTTGAACCTGTCGGAATAGACGGCGCAAGGCACAGCCGCGCACCAACCGAGGAAAACATATTACCGGCAACTCAATATCCAATGATAAAATTACGATACGCCCGATAATTTACCCCGGCCGTCATTGTTAATAAACCTGTTTATAAGTTTTTATCAAATGAAGCGCCAAACGCTACGCAAAATCCTGCTGTCGTTTCTACCTTTGCACCCTCACAAACAAAATCATACAATGAC
>JAITCT010000327.1 GCA_031282925.1 Dysgonamonadaceae bacterium
GATACTGGATTTGGAATCTTTCCGAATCGGTTTGAAAGAATACATCTGCCGGATAGAAGAAACCGTCATTGATTTACTGGCGGAGTATCGGATTAAAGGAGAGCGACTGGCTGGAGCCGCAGGCGTTTGGATAGATGCAGGCAGACCGGGAAAAACACGGAAAATCTGCGCCGTGGGCGTGAAAAGCAGCCGTTACGTTACAATGCACGGATTCGCCTTGAATGTTTCTACCGATTTGGATTATTTCAATTTGATTAATCCTTGCGGATTTAAAGACAAGGGGGTAACTTCCATGGAAAGGGAATCGAATCGGGAAATAGACATGGAGGAGGTGAAGAAGTGTTTATTATACTTTGTGCAGCGTCATTTTGTGAGGTATTCTTCTGTTTTAACGCGCTGAAACTTCAAAGTTCCGACCTTCCACTCACTCCTCCAATTCAAATATTCCTTCTATTTCTACGGGAACATTATCGGGAAGCGAGCCGAAACCGGCGGCGCTCCGCGTACCGACTCCATTGTCGTTTCCCCAAACGTCGGCAAACAATTCGCTGCATCCGTTGACGACATACGGATGACGCCCGAAATCCGGCGTGCAATTCACCATCCCGAATATTTTAATCACTCGTTTTACTTTATTCAGGCTTCCCAAACAGGATCGGATTGTAGCCAGCATGGTCAATCCGGCTTGGCGCGCAGCTAATTTTCCCGCTTCCATATCCAGATCGCTACCGATGCGTCCTGTGATTGGCTTTCCATTGGTTTGCACCGGCAGGTGTCCGGACAGATACAGGTATTTTCCCTCAATCAGGCAAGGTTTATACGCTCCCAGTGGTTTCGGCGCCAACGGCAAAACCAGCCCTAATTTCTCGAATTGTTTATCAGCGTTATACATACGGTCTTTTTTTTCAGTATGGAAAAACATTACGCCGGCAAATGTAAGAACTATTTATGAGAAAAATATCATTAACAGCAAAAAATAGTTGCAAAATCAGGAAAAACACATACCTTTGCACCGCGAAAGCCCAGGTGGTGAAATTGGTAGACACGCCACTTTGAGGGGGTGGTGCCGGTTACGGTGTGTGGGTTCAAATCCCGTCCTGGGCACAAAAAAAAACGCCGGCAGTCGAAATTGCAGACTGTCGGCGTTTTTTCTTTCTTTGTTCCTTAAAAATATAGTTTGCCCTGAGGCGTGGGTTTCCCCCTTGTTTGTTATGCAAATACTTGCTATATTTGCGCCCCAAGAACATAAAAAAACAAGCTGATGGCACTTCCTTTCGTTCATTTACACGTACACTCCCACTATTCTTTGCTGGACGGCATGTCGTCCATCCCCGGCCTGATTGATAAAGCCCTTCACAACGGAATGAAAGCCTTGGCGCTGACCGATCACGGGAATATGTTCGGGGCGAAAGAATTTTACGATTACGTAAGCAAGAAAAATAAAGGAAAAGAAGACCACGAGAAAATCAAACCGATTCTGGGCGTGGAAGCCTACGTTGCCCGCCGTTCATTAAGATATAATAATACGCATCCCGAAAGGACAAAAGAGGATATCGGCGGCTGGCACCTGATCCTTCTGGCGAAAAACAGGAAAGGCTATCAAAACCTCTGTAAGATGGTTTCCGTTTCGTGGATTGACGGTTTTTATAACAAACCGCGTATTGACCGTGAATTGCTTGAACAGTGCCATGAAGGAGTTATTGCCTGTTCGGCCTGCCTGGGTGGAGAAATACCGCAAAAACTGCTGGGCGGGAAGTATCAGGTGGACGATGACGTGCAACCTTCTGCCGATTCGTTCGGCGCTGCTTCCCTCTCCATTTCCGAAAAACAAATGGCCGATGCGGAGAAATCCGTCGCCTGGTTTAAGCGCGTATTCGGCGATGATTTTTACCTCGAACTGCAACGCCACCGCACCGATAAGCCGGGCGCAGATACGGAAGTTTACGGGAAGCAGGAGGCTATTATCCCGAAAATGCTTGAGCTGGCAAAGAAAACCGGCACAAAATATATTTGTACAAATGATGTGCATTTCGTAGAAGAGGAACACTGCGATGCTCACGACCGCCTGATTTGCCTTTCCACAGGCAGAGACCTGAACGACCCCCGGCGGATGCGTTATACCAAACAGGAGTGGTTTAAAACGCAGGACGAGATGGCGGCGGTTTTTCCCGACCTGCCCGAAGCGTTGACCAATACGATGGAAATTGCCGGCAAAGTGGAATTTTATTCTATCGACAGCGACCCGCTGATGCCCGATTTCCCGCTCCCCGAAGGATTCGACAACGCCGACGAGTACCTGAAACATCTTACGTTTGAAGGCGCAAAGCAGCGCTACGGCGATCCGCCCGAAGAAAACGTCGCGGAGCAGATATTGTTTGAACTGGAAACCATTCGCAAGATGGGCTTTCCGGGGTACTTCCTGATCGTGCAGGATTTTATCCGCGCGGCTAAAAACATGGGCATTGCCGTAGGCCCGGGACGCGGTTCGGCCGCCGGTTCGGCGGTGGCATATTGCCTGGGAATTACGGATATCGACCCTTTGAAATACGATTTGCTGTTTGAACGTTTCCTCAATCCCGACCGTATTTCCATGCCCGATATCGACATTGATTTCGACGACGACGGCCGCGCCGATATATTGCACTGGGTGACGGAAAAATACGGCAAGGAACGGGTTGCACACATCATTACCTACGGTACGATGGCAACCAAATCCTCCATCAGGGACGTTGCGCGCGTACAGGGTTTGCCGCTTTCGGAAGCCGACCGCCTGACGAAACTGATTCCCGACCGCCTGCCGGAAGACCAAAACGGCAATGCGCCCAAAATAAACATTGCCAACTGCATCCGATACGTGCCGGAACTGAAAGAAGCACGTAATTCAAAGGACGCCAACCTGTCCGACACGCTTAAATATGCCGAAATGCTCGAAGGCACTGTCCGGCAGGTCGGCGTTCATGCCTGCGGGGTAATCATCGGGGCCGACGACCTGACGAATTTCGTCCCGCTCAGCACGGCTAAGGAAAAAGGCAGTGATGAAGAAGTGCTGGTTACGCAGTACGAAGGCTCCGTCATTGAATCCATCGGCTTGATAAAGATGGACTTCCTGGGTCTGAAAACCTTGTCTGTCATTAAGGAAGCCCTGTCCAATATCAAAAAATCCAAAGGAATCTCGATTGATATTTCCCAAATCCCGATTGACGACGAAAAAACATACGAATTGTACAGCAAGGGGCAAACCGTCGGCACATTCCAGTTTGAATCGGCGGGAATGCAGAAATACCTCCGCGACTTAAAGCCGACCAAATTCGAGGATTTGATTGCGATGAACGCCCTCTACCGCCCCGGCCCGATGGCTTACATTCCCGACTTTATCGAACGGAAACACGGACGCCGGGAAATTACCTACGATTTTCCGGAAATGGAATCGCGTCTGAAAGATACCTACGGCATCACGGTTTATCAGGAACAGGTCATGCTTTTGAGCCGCGACCTGGCCGGTTTCACGCGCGGACAGTCCGACGAATTGCGTAAAGCGATGGGTAAGAAACTCATTGACAAAATGGAAGCTTTGCATACCAAGTTTATTGACGGGGCTTTGGCCAAAGGTTTTTCTCCCAGGGAAAAGCTGGAAAAGATATGGTCCGACTGGGCGGAATTTGCCAAATATGCCTTCAACAAATCCCATGCAACCTGTTATTCGTGGGTTTCCTATCAAACAGCCTACCTAAAAGCCAATTATCCGGCCGAATTTATGGCTGCCAACTTAACGCGCAACAGGGATAGCAGCAGTGAAATCACCAAATTCATGGATGAGTGCCGGAGCCTGGGCATTGTGGTGAAAGGCCCGGATGTGAACGAATCGGAATTGAATTTCACCGTAAACAGGGAAGGGAATATCCGTTTCGGACTGGGTGGAGTGAAAGGCGTCGGAGCTTCGGCGGTGGAAGCGATTATGAAGGAACGGGAAGCGAACGGCCCTTTCAAAAGCATTTTCGATTTTGTGGAACGGGTGAATCTGACCGCTTGCACCAGAAAGAACATGGAATCCCTCTGCTGTTCGGGCGCTTTTGACGCTTTTCGCGAAATCGGGCGGGAACAGTTTTTTGCCGCGAACGGCAAAGGGGAAGTGTTTGTGGATATTTTGATGCGTTACGGCAACAGGTATCAGACGGATAAAAACTCGGCGACGCTCTCTTTATTCGGCGACTTCGGCGCGGTAGATATTACCCGTCCCGAAATTCCACAGGCCGAGTCATGGAGCAATATCGAACGCCTGAACAGGGAAAAGGATTTGGTAGGCATTTATCTATCTTCCCACCCTCTGGACGATTATTACGTGATATTGAATTATATATGCAATACGGGACTGGCCGGCCTGGAAGAGGTAAAAAATCCGGCTTCCGCAGGTAAGGAACTTGTTATCGGCGGAATCGTAACTTCTTTCAAACAGGGGAATACGAAGACCGGAAATCCTTACGGCGTCTTGAAAATGGAAGATTTTACGGGAAACGGCGAGATTCCCCTGTTCGGAAAAGATTACATCGAATTCGGCAAATACGGCATTCCGAATATGTATTTGTTAATTAAGGGAAAATACCAGCCCCGGCAGTACAATGAGTCGGTTCTGGATTTTAAGATTTCGGCTGTACGGCCGATGTCGGAAATAAAAGATTCGCTGGTTAATAAAATAACCATTGCCCTGCCCCTGCATCAGTTAAATGAAAAAATGGTTGCCGAACTGTCGTATATGATAAAAAACAATTCGGGAAACTGTGCATTTTATTTTAAAATTGAAGATGTGGAAAAACAATTATCCGTATCTTTGTACGCCGAAACGCAAAAATACGCTGTCAATAAAAATATAATCCGTTTTTTGGAAGATAATCAAATAAAATTCAGTATTAACTCATAAAGAAAAATAATTATGGCGCAACAGATTACAAATGACAACTTCAAAAAGTTGGTAGAAGGAGACAAACCGTTAGTAGTTGATTTTTGGGCGGAATGGTGCGGCCCGTGCCGGATGATAGGCCCTGTCATTGAGGAACTCGCAGAGGAATATAAAGGCCGGGCCGTTGTCGGGAAAGTCAATATAGATGAAAACAACGAACTGACGGACGAATTTGAAATTCGCAGTGTTCCTACCGTTCTCTTTTTCAAAAACGGCGAAATCGTTGACAGGCATGTCGGCGCAGCTTCAAAGGCGGTGCTGGAAGCAAAAATGAAGAAGATTTTATGACGTGCGGGGCGCGGCAGGTTTTGTTGGCAACCGGCAAATGATTTAAACACGAAAGCACAAAAACACGAAGAACAGGATACCGTTGATACAAGGTTTTCATATCTTCGTGTCTTTGTGCTTTCGTGTTTACAAAAAAACGGTTAATTCTTTTTTGAGGATGCTGTTTTTTTATTGCAATCAATTCCTCGGTTGGTGCGAGGCTGTGCCTCGCGCCGTCTATCCTGACAGGTTCAACCTGTCGGGATAATTGCGACAAGGTAGAACCTTGTCGCAACAAAGGAAACCAACGTTCGGCGGAGCCAATGACGCCGATGATCTGGGCGCACACACGGGTGCGCCCCTGCGTAATTCGTAATTTCTCCTAATTATCAATTGTCAAATATCAATTATCAATTCCCAAAAGGGTTTCGCACAATCTTTTCCGCTATTTTTTCCCGGATAAACATCCGTTCCCCCCGCGTCAGGCAACCGGCATAAATGGCTGTGCCGACAAAGGCTATGCTGATAAGGGAAACGAGAAGCAGCGAGGGGATACTGTCGGGGAACTGCCGCTTTACGGATGATAAAACGGCCAGAGATAATCCTGTCAGCAGGATATTTTTCAAAAATACGTCCACGAAAAACCGGCGGGCGCTGTAGGATATGCCCCGTTTCATAATCATTAACCTCACAAAAAGACAGATTGCGCTTGTCAGGATTGAAACGTACATTACTGTATAAGGCATCCCGCCCGACTTTAAGACAAGGTATGCAACCGGCAGGTCTAAAGACAGTATTGCACCTACAATCAGGCTGAAATCCCTGACTTTGCCGGTTGCCTGAATGGCAACGCTCATCGGGTTGGTCATGCTGTCGATGAGGATAACGAACAGCGTCAGCCGGAGAAATTCGGGCGTAT
>JAITCT010000344.1 GCA_031282925.1 Dysgonamonadaceae bacterium
TACGGAGCCGATCTTTACATCAACGACCATGTGGAAATCTGCCGGCGAATCGGCGCAACAGGCGTTCATTTAGGGAAATCGGACATGCCGCCCGGCGAAGCCCGCAAAATATTAGGCAAAAACTTCATCATCGGCGGAACGGCCAATACGTTTGAAGACATCCTGCGCTTGAACGCCGAAGGTGTGGATTACATCGGCTTGGGCCCTTTCCGGTTTACGGCGACGAAGAAGAATTTAAGTCCGGTACTCGGCTTGCCGGGTTACAAACAAATAATGGAACAATGTGCCGTCCGGGGAATTAATCTGCCCGTTTTTGCCATCGGCGGAATCACAGCCGGCGATATTCCCGCATTGTTAAACTCCGGCATAACGGGAATAGCTATGTCTTCGGCGATTTTGCAGGCTGAAAATCCGGCGCATATCAGTTACGAGTTACAAGTACCGTCTGCCCCCCGTAACTAACAAATAATTTAATTTTATTTATATCGGAACTGATGATTGT
The DNA here is from genome assembly GCA_031282925.1 of Dysgonamonadaceae bacterium. Lineage (GTDB taxonomy): Bacteria > Bacteroidota > Bacteroidia > Bacteroidales > Azobacteroidaceae > Azobacteroides. Next base: position 503 of record JAITCT010000344.1, read on the forward strand.
GATTCCCGAACTGCATACGCTCGCAGGCAACGAGTGCACACGCCCGTATGCAGTGGGTGCATACGCTCGCAGGCAACGGGTGCATACGCCCGCAGGCAGTGAGTGCATACGCCCGTGTGCTGCGGAAGCCGGTTGGTGGGAGGCTGTGGCACGCACCAACCCGGGGGCACAGGATTTTTGTTTGATTACCCGGTGTTGGTCGGTTGACATGATATTTCCATTTTTAAGTTAAGGATAAAAAAACAACAATTTTTTTTGTTATTCCAATCAAATTTCGTACTTTTGCCACCCAATTTGTCTGGCATATAAATCTAAAAACATAAATAATAATGAAACAAGGAATTCATCCGGCTAATTATCGTCCGGTCGTATTTAAAGACATGTCTAACGACGATACTTTTATCACCCGTTCAACCATCAACGCGAAGGAAACTGTTGATATAAACGGCGTATCTTATCCCATGGTTAAGATAGAAATTTCAAATACTTCGCATCCGTTTTACACCGGCAAGCAAAAACTGGTGGATACCGCCGGACGCGTGGATAAATTTATGAGCCGCTACGGAAACAGAAAGAAACAGTGAGAGGGTGAACGGTGAAAAAAAGTGAACGGTGAACAGTGAAGCCGTGAAAATAGTGAACGGAGAGTAAAAATGGACTATGACTTTTACTCTCCGTTCACTTTTTTTTCACTGCTTCCTTCACCGTTCACTTGTTCACGCAAAGACCAAAATAAGCAACTGAGCGCAAAGCACCCGCAGGAACATCGTCAGCGGATACACAGTGGCATAAGCAACCGCAGGAGCGTCATTTTCCGCGGCGGCGTTGGAAAAAGCCAAAGCGGGAGGATCGGTAGTGCTGCCGGCCAGCAAGCCCATCAGCGTAAAATAGTTCAGCCTGAAAATCAACCGCCCGGCAAGCCCCACAATCAACAGGGGAACGACAGTAATCATAAATCCCAAACCAATCCATACATAACCGCCATTGACAACCGTCGAAACAAAGTTCTCGCCGGCTTCGATACCGACACATGCCAAAAACAGGCAGATGCCTAATTCCCGCAACATCAGGTTGGCGCTCATTGTCGTATAAGTTACCAAATGGTATTTCGGGCCGAAAATACTGATTAGAATAGCGACAATCAACGGGCCGCCCGCCAATCCTAATTTCACCGGCTGTGGAATTCCCGAAAAGGCAAACGGAATGCTTCCTGCCAAAACGCCAAGAAATATCCCGATGAAAATCGGCGCCAAGTTCGGTTCGTTCAAACGTTTCATCTGATTGCCGAGCATTCTTTCCACGCTTTGGATGGAATTGGCGTCGCCCACAACCGATACGCGGTCGCCTACCTGCAACGACAAGCGGGGATCGGCAATCAAATCAACCCCCGAACGGTTGACGCGCGTGATGTTTACGCCGAAATTATTCCGGAGATTCAACTCCTTAATAAGTTTTCCGTTAATTCCGGGTCTTGTGATCAGTATTCGCTGCGATACCAAATGCGAATCCAGCAAATCCCATTCATTTTGCGCCATCGAAACCGGTATCCCCAAAAAGGCCTGTATAGCCTCTTTATTAGCGGAAGTAGTGGCTACATATACCTTGTCGCCCTCATTCAGAACCGTTTTGGAAGAAGCAATTTCCACGACTTCGTTGTTTACGTGCAAAACCCTGGATATTACGAATTTCCGATTTATCAAATGATGGATTTCCCCGATACTTTTCCCGGCAACGGCCGGATTTTTCACTTCGAGGGAAATCAGTTCAAACAATTCCTTGTCCTGATCGGACAGTTGAATCAGGTTTTCCAATTCCCTGTCCTGCCTGATTCTGAAAATAAACCGCATCAACATAATGGAACCGATAATCCCGACTACCGCCAAAGGATAAGCTACTGCATAACCTAAAGCAATACTCGAATCGTTCGTGCCGGATATATCGTGAAAAGCCTGTTGAGCAGCCCCCAAACCCGGCGTATTCGTAACGGCGCCCGACATGATGCCGACCATGGTTTGCATGGGTATGTCCCGAACGAAATGAATAATAATTGTTATCGCAACTCCCAACAGCACAACGGACATGGCTAACATGTTGAGCGTAATTCCCCCTTTCTTGAAAGAAGAAAAAAAGCCCGGCCCGACTTGCAAGCCGATGGAATATACAAAAAGAATCAAACCGAATTCTTTCATGAAGTGCGAAATTTCATGATTGACTTTTAAGCCGAGATGCCCGGTTAAAATTCCCGCAAAAAGAACGAACGTAATGCCCAAAGAAATCCCGAACAGTTTGATTTTTCCGAGGCTGATTCCCAAGGCTATGACTAATGCAAATAATAAAACGGCATGGGCAACTCCATCACCTGTAAATAATTCTGTTATCCAGTTCATATTTGATTATTAAAAAGAATTCCTATCCCGCCAGCAGCGGAGTAATATGTTCTATAAAAAGTTTGACCGATATAGCCAGCAGGATGATTCCGAAAAATTTACGAAGTACATAAATCCCGCCGGAACCGGTTATTTTTGCTACGATGCTTACGTTTTGCAGGATGAGGAAAACGATAACCATATTCAGCAATAAAGCGGCAATAATGTCAGGGGTACTAAACTCGGCTTTCAACGACAGCAAAGTGGTAAATGCACCCGGTCCCGCAAGAAGCGGAAAAATAACCGGAACAATGGTTGCCGAACCGTTCGGGCTGTCCATTTTGAAAAGTTCCCATCCGAAAGTCATTTCGCAGGCAATTACAAAAATAACCAATGCTCCGGCTACCGCAAAGGCTGATATATCTACGTTGAACAGGCGTAAAATTCCTTCGCCGACAAAGAAAAAGGCCAAAAGGATAAGGAAGGAAAAAAGCGAGGCTTTGAATGGGCTGAATGTCTTTTGTTTACTTTGTAAATCAACGAAAATGGGCAAACTGCCCGTTACGTCGATAATTGCAAAAAGCACAATAAATGCGCTTGCCAAGTCTTTAAAGTTAAACAGGGAAAACATATTTATATCTCAAAATTATTGATACACAATGCGTCGTTTAACGAAATAACAGCATCGGCATATCTGTCCCTGGCAATCACAAACTGCATATTGACCTGTTTCAACGATTGTCCGAAACACTCAATATTGATGCCTTTTTCGTATAATGCTTTCGCTCCCTGGTATAAAAATCCGGGACGGGCAATGTTTGTCCCCATGGCGCAGACGATAGCTATCGGGCGGACAGTCAGTTGATAAACTGTTTCCCGCAGTTCGGCCAACATTTTGTGTACGTAGGGTTTATCATTCACAACCATCGTAATACTGTTCGCATTCGTAGATTTCAAAATATAACTGACATTGTGTTTTTTCATCATTTCCATGACTTTCAAGTCATAGCCGACTTCGCCGACCATCAGAGGGTCGTGGACTTCAAAAGCGACAACTTTATCGGTTCCCGAAACAATTTCAATTTTCGGTTCGGGCGAGATATAGTCTCTGGAAATCACTGTTCCCGGATGATCGGGGTCGAAAGTGTTTTTGATACGGATTTTTATTCCGGCCAGTTCCAAAGGTTTGGCCGCCTTGGGATGAATCGCTTCCATACCCACGTCGGCCAACTGGTCGGCGATGATATAACTCGTTTTCCCGACGGGAATGGATTTTTCAACGCCGACAATTTTCGGATCGGCGCTCGAAAGATGATATTCTTTGTGAATAATGGCTTCATCGGCCTTCACTTCCACCGCTATTTTGCTGAAAGTTACTTCGGAATAGCCACGGTCGAAAGCGCGCATAATTCCTTCCGTCCCTTTGGTATAACCTGTTGCCGCGCACAGGGTTTTTGAAAAATCGATATCGCGGAAAGCTTTGTGGATGCGTTCGTCAATAGTCAACGCTTCGTTGTCGTTAAATCCGCACAAATCAATGAAAGTTGCATTAATCCCGTTGTTATTCAGTATATTGACGGAATTCCATGCGGAGTGGGCTTCACCGAGGGACGCCAGAATCTCGCGGGCAGCCAGATAAAGATTTGTTTTTTCCACATAGCCCGAAGTCAGGACTTTGTACATGGACGAAAGATAAGTTTTTGCCTGTTCAATCCGGTAGCTTATAAAACGGTCTGCTTCGGAAACATTCAGACCGCTGGCCTCGAACCGGTCATTGATATGCATCAGTTGACCGCACAAATCGTCTAATGCGAGTTCATAATTTTCGTTGTTGAGAAACTTGGTATAAATCCCCAGCTCGCCGGTCTTTTTGTGTTCCAAAAGCCGGTTTGTAACATCGTTATAGGCAGATACGACAAAAATCCGGTTATATAACTCATTTTTTTTACGATTACCTACAATAATATTGTTGAGGCAATCACCGAAGCGGGACATCGAAGTTCCTCTGGTAGGCACTGCGACTATTTGAAATGTATTTAAAAATTATTCTGCCGGCAGAAATCCCATTATATGGCACAAAAAACGGCTTTATGCGTCGAAAAACATATCCGGAAACGGAACAAGTTTGTTTATGCTTCCGTTCTGATTTCGGGAAAACAGCCGATTTTTCGCTAACGATTCATATTCCGTCCCCGGTTTGCCGTAATTGCAATAAGGATAGATAGCTATTCCGCCTCTCGGAGTGAAAAGCCCCGTCACCTCAATATACTT
>JAITCT010000021.1 GCA_031282925.1 Dysgonamonadaceae bacterium
TGGACAGCGGGGAAACGGCAGCGGCTCTTGCCCTTTATCCGGTTTCGATGAAACAGTTGATAGATATAGCCGATACGGGAAATATCATGCCGCCGAAAACAACCTGGTTTGAGCCGAAACTGCGATCGGGGCTGGTGATTCATGAATTGAGTTAAATATATCCTAATATACAAATGAAACACACTGATTTAATACAGCATTTTCGGACGGCGGGAACCGCAGTTTCCATAACTCCTTCAGGTGCGGGACATATTAATGATTCGTTCCTGGTAAAAACTTCGGAACCGGACCAACCCGATTATTTACTGCAACGGATTAACCATCAAATATTCAAAGACGTGGAGTTGTTGCAAAACAATATTTGGCACGTTACCAATCACATCCGTAAAAAGTTGATTGAGAAAGGCGAACAGGACATTGACCGGAAGACATTGACGATTATTCCGGCCAAAGACGGCAAATTGTTTTATTTCGACGGTGAAAATTATTGGCGGGTATATCTTTTCATTCAGGGAGGGAAAAGTTATGACGCCATTACGCCGGCTCTGGCGTATGCTGCCGGGAAAGCCTTTGGCGAGTTTCAGTCCTGTTTGGCGGATATTCCGGAGAAAATCCGCCAAACGATTCCCAATTTCCACAACATGGAATTCCGGTTGGAACAGTTCCGCGAAGCCGTAGCCGGCGATGCGGCCGGCCGGGTAAAGAACAACAAGGAAATCATTGCGGCCATCGAATCGCGCGCGGACGAGATGACTAAGGTCGAGCGGGCGGGACGGGAAGGAAAACTGCCCAAACGCATCAACCATTGCGATACAAAAGTAAACAATATCCTGTTTGACGAAAAAGGGAAAGTACTTTGCGTCGTTGACCTTGACACCGTGATGCCCGGATATGTCGTGTCGGATTTCGGCGATTTCATCCGGACAGGCGCCAATACCGGTGCGGAAGATGACGCCGATTTGGACAGGGTAAGCGTGGATTTGAGCATTTACACAAGTTACGCGCAGGGTTATCTGGAAACAGCCCGTTCCTTTCTGTTACCGGCAGAAATTGAACTCCTGCCTTTCGGTGCGCGTTTGTTGACTTATATGCAAACCGTCCGTTTCTTTACCGATTATTTGAATGGAGATACCTATTATAAAATCCGTTTCCCGGAACATAACCTGCAACGCACCAGAGCGCAACTGAAGTTATTAAAAGATTTGGAAGACAGGCGGGAGCAACTGGTCTTGAAATAATTCACGTTACAATGTTTGGAGAATCACATTAAAAACATTACCTTTGCACCCACTTTTCAAAAGTCTCCGTAGCTCAGCTGGTAGAGCAAATGACTCTTAATCATTGGGTCCTGGGTTCGAGTCCCTGCGGGGACACAGATAATTCACAATACACAAGCAATTTTCAGGCAAAATCACTGATTTGGAGCGATTTGCCAATTTCCGGCGGTATATCAAAAAAGCAGTTTACAACGACAAATTGGTTGTTGGCATATTTAGCCTTGATTTTGTTCAGTTCCTTTTCCTTCTGTTCCTCAAGTTTGGTGGCTTTTTTAGCATTCGTGCCGGCAGCTTTGATTTGCCGGTTGTATTTTCATGTGACGGAATTTGTTCGCAGGGTTATCCAAAGTCGCTAAGCGCATACATTGATAACCAGATGTTTGAGTATCTAACTTTATAAAATGGCTTTGGATAATAATTCTACGATTTTATTTTCCTAACTCTTTCAACCATGCTTTCAGTTTAGAGTCTTTTTCCCAGGAACCTTCACCAGTTTGTATGGAAACATATCCCAGTATATCCCCGATATAAACAAGATTAACACCAGCCTGTAACAGATGCATAGACTTACTGTGACGCAAAATGTGCAGGCTGATTTTGTCGGGAATGAGTTCCGGATTCAGCTTGCGTGCATTATTTGCATACTGGTTCAATATATATACGCGACACCTGCATTTGTAAGGTTTTCACCCATGCTGTTTGCAAACAGTGGACACTGGTTGCATGCAGGGTTGTTCAGTCCATTTTTATTTTTATGGATATAGCCTCGCCAATGTGCAGTTCGGTGCTGTAAAGAAGATAGAACAAAGCTGGAAGAGCAAACAAAATACAACTCTTTCCTCTGTTATACTGAATCAGTTCATCACATGTCCTGAAAAATAACTGTATTTGCCCGTGTGTAAAAATATACGGAATGAAATTTACGCGCGGTCTTCCGGGATGTTGCGGTATGAAACAGGGAAATCCGGTATAACACATGTAATTGCAAAATTGAAATAAAACGCAATACTTGATAAGTAAGTAATCAAAATTAAGCAGCATAATGAGAGTAGTTAATGAACAGTTCTTTTCCAACCGTTTCCAACGCCCTGTTAGCGGAGTAGAAAAGAGTGTCCGTATTCACGCAGTCCCGAGGTCTGTTCCATTTCCCTTTCAATATTCTCCGGAGTGTTTCCACAATGTTCGGATGAGGAGAATACGGGGGCGGATAGAAAAGGCAGAGACCTCTTTTTCTCCGGGCAGGCCTCAACTCCCGTATTTTATGATTGCGGTGGACGGAGGCACTGTCAAGTACTGCAAATGTGTTTTCAGGCAAATTAAACGGGAATGCATCGAGAAAACCGACAACATTATCCGGGGTGATACTCTCCGCAGAGGTGAAACCGCCATAACGGTTCTTGCGGTCAGTCATTCCGGAGATGTTGAGCCTTGCGGTTCTTCGGGAAGGGACACATACCCGCTCTCCGGGCAACTGCCAGCCGCAGGGAACGTATCCCCAGGTACAGACGTGGCTCTCATCAGCATAACAGAGGGCGGTATGCCCGTCTCTTGCCTTCTGTTCAAGTTCCTGCAGCTTCCCGTACCTGCAATCACAGAGCTGCGGCGAGGGGATTCCCCCCGGGCGTTTCCATATCCGCTTGTATCTTGCGCCAGTGCTGATAAAAACGCTTGAACGTCAGATCGCCCGCCTCTTTTTCCGTAACTTCCTGCCATGCTGCCCCGGCTTTGCTTACACTCTGCCTGTCCCGTTCGATGGCCGCACGCACGGCTTCCCCGTCCGAACGGTTCATAACAGGTTTCCGACCCCGGCCGGGACGGGTTTGCAGACCTGTAATGCCTTCCGGTAAGAAGCGTTTCACCCGTGCATTCACCGACACCAAGCTCATATCCGTCTGCTTCCCTGCCTGCGCGGAAGACAGACCTTCGGCCTTGAGTGGAACCGCACGGCAACGCATGCGCAAACAGTGGCTCACTCCGTTGTGGAAGCCCTTCGAAAGCTGTCCGCCTTGGACTTCCGTTAATTCCGGCTGCTTTATCTTTCCCATTGCTAATCGTATATACTGTAAAGAGAAAGCAAAGAAAGACTAATTATTTTATATAAACTAATTATGAACATCTACTTATTTTTTCAATTCCTGTGTTTGTATTCAAAATAATATCGGCAAAAACAGACAAAAATCGGCGAAAATCGCAAATAAAACAGGGAGAAATATTAAAAAAACAAAATCCGTCAAAACTGTAATTTTCAGATTTGACGGACTTTACTATTTGTCGGGGTGAGACGATTCGAACGTCCGACCACACGCCCCCCAGACGCGTACTCTAACCGGGCTGAGCTACACCCCGCTCTTCATTAGTGGCTGCAAAAGTAAGACATTTTTTTTATATATCCAAGTTTTTTTAGACGATTCAGCGATTCGGGGAAAAAAGGAAAGCGATAAGGATTGATTTTCGGGTACGATGTGTTCCGGATTTTGTTTGAAGGTTCTATATGTGCCGTTTTTGCAGATTAAAGGCCATAAGCAGGATGGCAAAAGGGTGCATTTTAAATTGTCGCATCGCCTGCCAACGAAGGTACGATATTTCAACTGCACTACGTCATTGCTGTAAAAGTCAAATAATTCGTTACATGTTTCTATCTTTATAACGAACATGTAAAAACGAAAAAAATGACAAATTCAACATTACTGTCGCAAACCATTGCCCGTCGGATGCAGGGCTGCATCGGGGAGTACGAACGAATCAAACGCAGAGAGAGTACAGCCTTCAAGACCGTCAAGGACTTTTGTATCTGTCACAAGTTCTCTCACCGGAACTTCATGAAAATATACCGCCGCTACCGGCAGGATCCCTCTCCCGGCTCGCCTGTCCCGCAGCGGCGTGGGCCGAAGTATCGTACGCGCCGTGTCGACCTGCAAACCGGAGAACGCATTATTAATCTTCGACGGCAGGGCAACAACTGCTATGAAATACGGGATATATTGCGGGAAAATGCTGCCTCTGTTCCCGGCCCGACCGCCATCTGCGACATCTGCAGGCGGCATGGACCGAACAGATTACACCGGGTTCAAAAACAGGAACGGAGGAAAATTATCAAGAAAGGAAGTTATTTGATTTGTACGCAAATTTGGAAATTTTAATATACCTTTGCAGCCGTTATTATAAAAATTACAAGGATGCGCGTATCATCAACCAGCCCTTATCTGGTTTTCAGCAGGGATAAATGGGCGGAACTTCGCAAATCGGAGCCAATGACTTTGAGCGAAAAGGAAATCACTGAATTAAAGGGGATTAATGAAGAATTGTCCATGGATGAAATCCGGGATATTTATCTCCCTTTGTCTCGGTTACTGAACAATTATGTCAATTCGACCATCAGCCGTCAGGAAGTGATGATGCGGTTTCTGAACGAAAAGTTTCAGAAAATACCGTTTATTATCGGCATAGCGGGAAGCGTTTCCGC
>JAITCT010000045.1 GCA_031282925.1 Dysgonamonadaceae bacterium
AGGACAGCCGCCATAGAAGCCGCCATTCCCGTGCAAATGGTATTCACATCGCTGGCGATATACTGCATCGTGTCGTAAATCCCATATCCCGAGTAAACGGAACCGCCGGGGGAATTGATGTAGATGAAAATGTCTTTCCCCGGATCGGCCGAGTCAAGATACAGCAACTGCGCCTGAATCACGTTGGCCGCGTAGTCATCCACCTGTGTACCCAGGAAGATGATGCGATCCATCATTAACCGTGAAAAAACATCCATTTGGGCTACGTTCAACTGTCTTTCTTCAATGATAGTCGGAGAAATATAATTGTCGGTTATGGAAGCGTACTTGTCTAATGCATTGGAACTCATCCCTAAATGCTTAACCGCGTATTTTCTAAAATCATTCATAAAATATTCCTTAATAGTTTTTAAAATTAAACGGACAAAAGTACTTATATTCTTTTTAAAATCAAAATATATCCGTATGGGGGTGCATTTCAAATTGTCGCGCTCTGAGATTCCCGCTTGCGCGGGAATCTCAGATGTGAAATGTACGAATCTTCAGGGGATTCCCGCCTCGCGGGAATGACAGGCTTCACAACCGCACTGCGACAATTTGAAATGCACCCCGTATGTGGTTAATTTTTTTTTGAGGCGCTGTTTTTTCAGGCATGTACGTTGATGAACATTGAGGCTTCTGCCGGCTTGTGTTGTTGTGAAGCCTCCGCTTGAACATGGAACCGGCTCTCGCAGAGATGCAACATTATTTCCGCATATCTGAATACCAATAACCCCCAATGAAGCGTAGCGATTTGGGGCGATACTGCACCGTGCGCAGTATCGCTACAATAAAAAATAATGCCTCAAAAAAAGAATTAACCAATTTTTATTTGTTTGCGTGTTATTTAAAAAATTTCGTGTATATTTGTGCGCAAATTAAAGCGCGGAAATCAGAAACGTTTCTCATCCACGCGGAAACAGACGCGGGAAACTACGGAGTTGTTTATTGAACGTGCTTGGATTTGTGATATTTATGTGTATATAAACTTAAAACTGTAAAAATTAATAATTCTAAAAATGAAGATGATGAAAAGAATGATTTTTTTATTTTTGTTGCTCCTGATGGTTTATGGAGCAGTTAATGTGAAAGCTCAGGTTCGTATCGGCAGTGATAGCCCTCCTGACCCTTCGGCTATTCTGGATTTGAATCCAAGTAACAACGAGAATGCTGCGGGAGGGGTTTTACTCCCGCGGGTACGCCTGAACTCCGAAACGGATAAAAGGGTGTTTGGCGGCAATATCAATATTGCGGAGGGCATCATGGTTTACAACTTGAATCCGGATAACGATTCCCTTCCGTCCGAAGGGATTTATTGCTATAACGGCGACAAATGGGTACCTGCCTTTTCAAACGACGAGGTTGAGATCACTATAAAATGTGATACTAGGCGGTTGTGGCTGGGAAACAAACAACAATCGAAAACGCTGAAGGTAACCGTAACATGTGAGCCTGCCGTTCCCGATACTGCTATCTCTTACGAATGGGTTTTATCCGCACCGGGTTATAAATCCAAAACAATTGGCACAAACGTTCCCGAAGTGATTCTGGCTTCCGCCGACTTGGAGCATACGGCATACAGTGTACTGTTAACGGTAAAATATCACTGGACTAAAAAGCAGCAAGCGGTAGCTACCGTAGCTGTCGGACCCGGCGCATGGATTGGCGACCAGCGCTGGCTGAAGGTTGCCAATACCAACCTGGGCGCTCTTGACAACATTTCGCTTGATGAACAGTTAAAAATGGAATACGGTACCGAAGAAGAGTGTACCAGTCTCGGTTACTTGTTTCAGTGGGCCAGCATACACCATCGTAGCGAACGGAAGTACGTAGCAGACAAGCAAATGACACTGCCCACGAGTATGTACAATCTGACCAACGGTCAGCCAGATGCATCATTAGACAGGGATCTTTTCATCATAGGTACGACTACCGGAGACTGGCGTTACTATTATGCGTCATCCATCCCGAAGAAATGGTTATGGAATACCAATCCAGAGCCTGACGGAACGCCGGACCCTTGCCGCCGCGACAAAGGCGGTCGGTGGCGGGTGCCGACAGAGGAAGACTGGCACAAGATTGCTCTGTACCAAGATAATAAGTGTGAGCTGATGCCCAACAAAGACGGTAACACCAGAGGCGGTATAAAAGTTTTGATATCGGGAGAACCTTCGTTTTTCCTGCCGATGACGAAAATATTGTTACCTAACGGCCAGTTGTCCCCTAACGAAGAGTTAGGCTATTGGCTGAATGATGACAGCGGCAAGACGGATTTTTCCGAAGCTCGTGCAATCGGCAAATCGTCTGCAGTCACTGATACCCAGAAGGCCTACGGACTAAACATCCGATGCGTAGCAGACTACTAAACCACCGCATGTGTCGGTTTCCTAATGACAGGATGAAGCAAGTGTGCCGTAACATGGCGCAACTAAGGAATAATTCATGCAATAATCCGGAAAACAGTAGTGTTTATTTTGTAACTTGTTATTACAAAATAAACACTATTATATAGGTTAATTCTTTTTTTGAGGTGCTGTTTTTTATTGCAATTAATCCCGTCAGGGATTAAAGCCTGGTAGAAATGTTTGGTCCCAATCCCCCCCCCCCCGCATGACCTCGGTTATGCGGACTGAGGTTAAATAAACCCCTGTCTAAACAGGGTTATCGGGTATGTCAAAATCATGTTGCATCTCTGTGAGATGCCGATTTCACGTTCATCAACGTACATCCAGAAAAACAGCACTTCAAAAAAAGAATTAACCATTATATATAAGTGAAAAACGAACATAAAAAGAAGATATCCAATGAATTTAAATATCAAAAATATATTACTTGCAGGTATTTTCCTGATGAGTACGGGAAGCACCGTTTATTCCCAGGGCTTATTTAAGAATCACTCAACGCTTTCCGGCAGCGAAACAACAAATTCCGGCGGCGTTTTTGCTGCGGAAAACAAGCCGGTACCGCCGGGAGACGTTCCGGGAGAAGACGCCCAGGATCCCGTTGGAGAAGGACTTGCAATACTTACTTTATTGAGCGGCGGGTATATCGTGCTGAAAAACAGGCTAAAACATAAAAAATATGAAAACGAATGATTGAAAAAACCTCATTTCCATAACAAAACAACTTCGGTAGCAGAGGGTAAAAAATTAAAATCCACCGGCCTCATTACTTTAATGAGCTCTTATTCCTTAACTTGACGACATTGGGCGGAGCCTGCACCGGGCGGAAATGAAACATAACAATACAACATTGAATATGATGAATAAAACGATTTTTTTATTTTTGCTGTTCCTGACGATTTTCGGAGCGGTTAATGTAACGGCTAAAGTCCGTATTGGCGGCGAAATCGCTCCGAATGCTTCGGCTGTCCTGGACTTGAATCATAACAATACGGATAATGCCAACGGTGGATTTCTACTCCCGCGCGTACGCCTGGAATCTTATACGGACAGCACTGTGTTCGGGCCAGGCGTTACTCCTGCGTCAGGCCTGCTGGTTTACAATATGAACAACGATACCGACTATAACCGTCCGCCCAAAGGAGCTTACAGCTATAACGGCGCGAATAAATGCTGGGTAGCCGTTGCTGTGGACAACGAGGCTGGCCACATTGTTATAGCAAATAATATCAGCCGGTTGTGGCTTGGAGTAAACGGCGAAGGAAAAAAAACACTGAAGGCAACCGTGAATATTTATCGTGATACGGTTGTTATCACGGATGACGTCAAGAATGACGTCAAATACAAATGGACTTTGTTCGCAATCGGTTATGAGCCTGTAGATACAATCACCGACCGGCCTGAACTTACCGTGAACTCCGCGCTGCTTTCTTCCGCCGGCCTCAGCCTGCATACATCCTACAGTGTAGCATTAACAGTACGGTATCGCGGGACTGAAAAGAAACAAACGATCGCTACCGTGGCCGTCGGCCCCGGCGCATGGATCGGCGGAAACCGGTGGTTGCAGGTTGCCAATACAAACCTGGGCGCTATTGAAGACATCCCGCTTGACGTACAGTTAAACATGACACACGGCACCGAAATGTCGGACAGTCTCGGCTACTTATTTCAGTGGGGAAGCACATGCTATCGCGCACTGCGTACAACAAATACAGATACACGCAGGGAAAGGGATGTTTTGCGCTTGTCGTCCGATTCCCTCAACGAGCTCAACGGTCAGTTGAAGGAAAAAATTGATTATGCTCCTGACGGAACGAAGCTATGGCGAGAGGTGTTCATCAAAGGCGATACTACGATAGAAAGGACAATAATAAATGGGGATACGATAATAAAGACAATAGCGGGGGATTGGCGTGAGCATAAGTCTTCGGATTTAACAAACGACCCACTGTCAGATTGGACATGGAATGTCAACGTTTCGCGGGACTCTACGAACTACTATACGCTGGACCCTTGCCGCGATAGAAAAGACGGTCGGTGGCGAGTGCCGACTGTTGAAGACTGGGACAGCATTCGCGCAAACAATGAGGTTCGCCTGGTCAATGGCGAAGGAGGAAGAAACGGCGTCATGGTAACTGTCAAAGACGATGACTCGAATATACCCAACCTGTCGTTTTTCCTGCCGGAAACCAAATGGTTTAATTTCGATGGAAAAATCAGCAAATCCCCAGCTCTGGGATATTGGTTCAATGATAACGCAGGACTAAATTCCGACCGCACCAGAGCGGAGGCTTGGGCGATTTTCAGCGGAAACGACGGTACGGAAGCGCTGAATCCGCAAAGGACGCTGAGATCCTTCGGGCTGAATATCAGATGCGTGGCCGATGAGGGGAAGGTACATAAAACAACTGAAAAAATTGTTTCACACTAATATTATTTCAAAAAAATGGAAAAAATATCAATGTTTATCGGCGACGTCGCCGGATTTATGTGGGGATGGCCACTGTTGATTTTATTGTTGGGAACGCATCTGTTTCTGACGTTTCGGTTAAAATTTATCCAGCGCCATATCGGGAAAGCCATTCGCTTGTCCGTAAAAAAGGATCCCGGTTCGAAAGGGGAAATCAGTCAATTCAGCGCATTAACCACTTCCCTTGCAGCCACCATAGGGACGGGGAATATCATTGGCGTAGCCACGGCGGTAACTTTGGGCGGTCCGGGCGCCGTTTTCTGGGTGTGGATTACCGGTGTGTTCGGTATTGCCACCAAATACGGAGAAGGTTTGCTGGCTGTTAAATACAGGAAAAAAAATCCCGACGGTTCTTATTCGGGAGGCCCCATGTATGCGCTGGAGTATGGATTGAAAAGTAAATTTTTAGCCGTATTGTTCGCTGTTTTCACAGCCATTGCCGCTTTCGGCATAGGCGCTTCTGTACAGGCCAATGCTTTGGCTGATACCTTGAACGAGAGTTTCGGGTGGAATAAATGGTATATCGGCTTTGCTCTTGTTTTACTGACCGGCCTCATTATTATCGGAGGACTCAAATCTATTGCGCGGGTTTGCGATAAACTGATTCCGTTCATGGCGGTTTTTTATGTTACGGGATGCGTGATTATCCTGATTTTAGGATACGATACCTTGCTTTCGACCCTTGGTTTGATTGTGAAATCGGCATTTACCGGCCATGCAGCCGTAGGCGGATTTGCAGGATCTACCATCATGATGGCCGCGCGTTACGGTGTGGCCAGGGGGCTTTTTTCCAATGAATCGGGTTTAGGCTCGGCGCCGATTGTTGCGGCTGCCGCCAAAACGAAAAACCCGGTGCGCCAGGCGCTGGTTTCTTCGTCCGGCACTTTTTGGGATACGGTCATTATCTGTGCGCTTACCGGATTGGTGCTGGTAAACACCGGCGCATGGAGCGCGGGAAAAGAAAGCGTTCAGATTACCAAGTATGCTTTCGGACTGGCATTTCATGAATACGGCAGCTATTTTTTGTGCTTTTCGCTGGTTACGTTTTCTTTTTCCACAATTATCGGATGGGCTTACTATGCCGAAAAATCGGTTGAATATCTTTGGGGAATGAAATCGGTTATCTATTATAAGGTGATGTATTTGCTGATGGTTTTTGCCGGTACGGTACTCTCGATAGATATTGTCTGGAATTTAGGCGATATTTTCAACGGCCTGATGGCTATTCCCAA
>JAITCT010000152.1 GCA_031282925.1 Dysgonamonadaceae bacterium
GAAGACAACGACCTGACTGTATTTAAACAGAACTGGGGTGAAAGGATAGCTGACCGAATAATTTTTGGAGATAAAATATATTCTGATTTTGAATACTTTAATGAGAATAAAAAGCAAACTCAGAATATTGAAATATTTACTCCTGTTAAAGCAATAAAAGGACAGTCTGAACAAGAAAAACAAAGAGAAAAAGCTTATAATGACTTATTTTCTTCTGCTGTTTCTAAAGTCAGACAACCCATAGAATCATTCTTCAATTGGTTGAATAAAAAAACAAATATTCAAAGAGCGCAGAAAGTAAAATCCACTGCTGGCTTACTTGTTCATACGATGGGCAAAATGGCCATCGCGTTTATTTATCTAATTTTTTAAATACTGATTCGCATAAATAATTTTATTCTACTGTAAAGCGTTCCTGCAATGGTTCTAATTTTCGGCATATTTTTTGAAAATTTGAAAAATATATAACTGTTTTTTGTATCGTATCCTTTGGTGCATAAGAATTAAGGTAATTACATTTGTTAGAATATAATTGTTACGAATACCTTTTCAACAATCTTCGAATAGTATTCATAACTTGTGTCTGGTAGGTAATACGCATCGCAGGGTTAATGAAAATCTTATCATATCCCTGTTCTTTCATTTGCTGATGCAAAAATAAATGCTCGGTGCGGCTTTCTACCTTTTCATCTCTGTTCATTAAAACGCCGTAACGGCAACCGGCAATGGCTTCCCGCCTGTAAATTGCCAGGCCGCCGAAAGCCGAAGCTACCCGAATAAGTGGCATGTTCGGTTTTAAAAACGCCCATCTGTACTGTGCTGCTTTGATTGTTGATTCCGTTTGCGGAATATTTTCCTGTCCGCATTCAATCAATGCATAAGAATCATAATATCTTTTCCTGAAGAAAGAAGACGGAGCACGAGAAATTCCATTCGAAGTCAATGCATCCCATTCATAATTCAATGCAAAAGAAGCAATAATTCCTTCAAGGCAAATTTTGCGAACATCCATATCTATGATTATTACATAATCTCCCGGCAGTTGTTCTTTTTCAATATAGTCTAAATAAAAATTCCTGTAAGCAGCCATTTTTTCAATCCGGTGTATGGAAAAAAAAGGATTGACAGCATTCTGTTTTTCGGGAATAGTAACCGTATTAAAAACATTCAATGAAACATGAATGTTTTTTCTGTTGTCCGCCCAATCGGTCAGGATTTGTTTAGTATTATCCGTGCTGTCGTTTTCAAACACCACAACACGATAATCCTGAGCAAGGTCGCAAATTTTATCTATTATCCGTATGTTTCTTTTCAGATTTTTCCCGCAATTACGGACAATTCCACAGATAATTATCGCTGATTCGGAAATGAATTTATTTGACTTTCCTTTGTATTGTTTCATAACTGTCCAAGTTTTTTGAGTAGATAAAAATGAAAGTTCCGAGCAATCCCGATTGATGATTATACAATTGTGGAGAGCAAGAACTTTTGCGGGGACAAAGGTAGAAACAAAAAACGGACAACCAAACTCTTTGAGCAAATTATTTCATTGATTCCATTTATATGTTTCTAACAATCATTGGACAGATACGAAAAATTTCTTTGTTAATCCTTCTAAAAACAAGATTTCGGCGAAAAAATACTATTTTTCTCTATTACAGCCGCGCGCCCGGCTGCAAACAGGCGCGGCAGCACCCGCTGCAATTATTTCCCGTTCCCACTGCTCCCTGATTTGGTCCAGCGATTCGAGCGGCGAACCGTCAAACGTCCGGACATGGATTCCCAACTCCTCCTCTACGATGGCTTTGAATATTCCCTGTGTTTTCCTTACTATGAATATTTTGCATCCGCCCAGTTGAGAAGCCATTTTGTAGATGCACTGCCGGAGGAGCTTCAGGTTCATTGTCCGGTCGGGTTTGAAAGGAACGCAGCTGACGCAGTACCAGCCGTCGTTATCCCTTTCGTATAATTCTACCGTACCGGCTTCGCCGAAAGGCAGGGTTTCTCCGTTGTTGTCCATAAAAACGGCTATGTTCATCCCGGCGTCTAAAATCCGTGTTTCTTACCCTTTATCAAATCAATGTCAATACGGATGATGGCCGTTGCGTTCAGGTTCGCTTTCGGAAACTCGAACGTTTTGTCGGTAAACCGTTTTACAATCCTGTTCAGGGCAGCCGTTTTCTCCTCTTCGTTTTCGATGAACATCGCTTTCCCGAAGCCTATAACCGTGCGGTGACGGGCTTCAAAATCGCAGGCGCTGTCGCTTTCTATCACGCCGTGGTCGACGGATATTTCAAAACATACCTGGTTGTTGCGTTTCAGGATATTGATTTTCGTTCCCGCTTTGGCGGAATGGAAGTAGAGCGACGAGCCGTCGTAAGCGTAAAACACGGGGACAAGAAACGGCATGTTGTTGTCCGAAAGCGCAAGATGCATTACCCTTGCGGAATGAACAATTTCGTCTATTTCTTTACGGTCGGCGATTTCCCGTTCTTTGCGTCTCATCACCCCGTGCGGATGTTCTGCCTTGTGTTGCATATCAGTGTTCATGAGCTAAATCCTTTTCTTTTTCTTTTTTAAACAATTCATCCATTTCGCTGCATAAGCGCAAAACCTTGTCTCTGTCGGAATCCTGGGGAGTTCCGTGATAATATTCGTCCAGAAAGCAGATGCCGAAAATCCGGTCGAGCGAACGCACGTCCCGGCTTATTTCATGGGGAATATCCGTTAATTTGTCAACCTCTTTCATCAAGCCGATAAAATTATGATTCATCGGCTCTACGCCATGCCATTCGCATATCGCAACCAGATACCGTTCAAGGGCTACGGCCGCCACATTAAAGACAAGGCTGCTTGCATATTTCGCTTCCATGAACTGCAAGGCCCGCCGGTGATAGGCTTTGGCGTCGCGATAATCCTGCAGGGACATGGCTTTCATATCCGCCGCCGCATAATCCGTTACCATACGCCCAGCACCCATTCTTTGTTGTGTTTATATTCCATATCGGCAAAAATGGCGTTGGCCATTCCCTCCGCCAGCCAAACGGCTCCGGCATAGCCGACAATGGGATGCCGGTAATATCCCGCCCGGTCGTAAACCGGAAAGCCGACCCGCAACATCGGGATATTGTATTCGACGGAAATAAACCGCCCTTTGGAATGACCCAGGATAAGGTCGAGTTCAAGCCCCCGGTTTTTGATACGGTCTTCCAGTTCCCAGAGGTCGGCGTTCGTAACGATTTCCATATCGAAGCGGACGTTTTCTTTCAGTTCTTTGATGCGGGGGTCGGAGGCATAGTTAATGTTGTCGTCGCCGAGCAGGAGAAGCACGGGCAACATTTCCAAATCAAGGCAAAACTGGGCGAGACCGATAACCGTGTCGGGATTCCCGTATATCGCCACCCGCTTGCCTGCCAGAAACATGTGCGTTACATCCGTCAGCGCGTCTATGGCAACGCCTCTTTTGCGGACAAGCGATTCGGGGATGGGTTTTCGCGTCATTTTCTTCACGTTTTGGAGGAAAATGTCGGTATTGCGGATACCTATCGGCGTAGGGCCGATAATGGCAGGCACGTCAAATTCGCTTTCCAGGAACTGCGCCGCCTTGCCGCCTTCGTAACGGTTCAGGGCAATCGTTCCGCGCGCGTTGGCCGTGCTGCGCAAATCTTCGACAGTCGTTTCACCGTGCGACACGTGATTGCCGTCCGGCATCAGCGGCGAATCGAACTCCTCAATTTCAAAAAGGACGTTCGCCTCGACGCCCATTTCCGACAGCAGGGATTTCAGTTCCTTCACGTCGCCCGGATTGACCCAGCCGGTGATGAGGTTTATTTTCCCGCTCACCTCGCCTTCCCGCCTGGCAAAATAGCTGACAAAATCCTTTACGGCTACGTCATACCCGCTTATCATGCTTCCCACGAAACTCGGCGTGTGGATGGGAATCAGATGCACTTCGCGCCCGGCGTATTTTTCTTTCAGCAGGCCGCTGTTCAGTTTCAGCACCAGCCCGTCAATGTCGTCCCCGATGACTTCGGTCGCGCAGGTGGTGATAATCGGTATCACCTTAACGTGCGGGTAACGCATCAGCAGCACATCAACGCCCTGCTCAACGCGGTGAAGCGCGCCGAAAACAGCCGCATCTTCGTGCAGGGAAGAAGACGCCAGCTCGAAACTTTCCTTGAAATGCTGGGAAAATACCAGCCGGACAAACATCACGCAACCCTGTCCCCCGTGTACAATGCCGATACAGTCTTTGATACCGATGCTTGCGAATTGCGCCCCCGCAGGCTGGCAGGTGAATATGGGATTGATAACCCCGATACGGTCTTTTAATTTTACTTCACAGTTCATATATTTATTTTTTAATATTTTTCTTTTGTCAATTCCTGATTTAAAGAACCTTTAATCATGGTGTAATCCATTTTCTCCTTCAGCATTTGCATAACTGCGGCAATTTCGTCTTTCGTCAGCTCTTCCAGCCAGGGGAAATATTTTTTGAAAGCTTCGACCAGCGTTACGGCTTCACTCCAGTAATACCGGTCGGCGTAACTGTCGTCCTCGTGCGCATTTTCGCCGCACAGGATTTGCCGGGTTTTCCAGAGGATGCGTTCGTTTTGGATTTCCCTGTCCCATCCCCGCGAATTATATTGCCAAAGACAGTGTTTGGTTATGTACCATTCCAACTGTTTCATTTTTTCCATTGCTGCATTTTCATCCATATTTTTTTAGATATAAAATTGATAATAATTTCTGTCGTAAAGGTAAAGTCAAAATCCGTACCAAACCGCCTGCGC
>JAITCT010000172.1 GCA_031282925.1 Dysgonamonadaceae bacterium
GATACCTGAATTAACAGCCTTTGCCAACACATTAAAGGCACATAAATGGGGAATACCTGCATGGTACGGTTACCATATCTCTGCCGCGAAACTCGAAGGGTTCAACAATAAAATCAAAACAGTGAAAAGACAAGCTTGTGGATACAGAGTTCAAAAGTTCTTTGAACTAAAAATTCCGGCTGTGCATCACAAAAACTACGCATTTGTCGGATGAACCTTAAAAATGGAATCAATACCTGGGATACGCAATATTATTTCGGCTTGCGGCTGCAAAACCGGCTGTCCGTTTATCCTGCGGTGAATATGGTAACAAACATAGGAATCGGAGACGTGAATGCGGCACATACCTCAAAAAAGAATAACAAACAATCTTGGCCGGCTTCGGCTATCGGTTTCCCGCTGAACCACCCGAAATTTATTTCACGAAATGAAATACTGGATAATAAAACCGTCTTTTTCTCCTGGAAACGCCTGGCAAGGTATTTGCTGCGCATGGGGTAGTTTTGTGCATCCTGTTTTATCAAAATTTAAACACGAAGACATGAAAGCACAAAGAAAGCCATTTGCCAATGCACAAAGTCATACCGCGTGCAGTATTAATGATTACCCCCCCCCTTAGGAGGCAGGATGCAGGAGTAAAATAAACGATTTTTATCTGTCTGCATGTTATATGAAAATTTTCATGTAAATTTGTACTTGTTATTACAGGTAAATGTGATGCGATTATGATATGTGCATGAAAAAGTTATATTTATTGACCGGGATGATTCTTCCGTTTTGTTTCGTGCAATTACAGGGGCGGGAAAATTTTCCGGACGCCGTCGGAACTTACCTGACGGATTGTATCCGCCGACAAACTTCTGTCAGGGATATTAAAATTGACTCCATCTCTTTTGAAAAAAAACGGTTGCAACTGTTCGCCAACGAATATCTTTCATACGGCCGTTTCGATCGTGCCTTAACGGATTCTATCTATTCAAAAATAAGGTCTTTGTTGCCCGACAGTTTTAATAATCTCAAAACAATTGAGCTTTATTCCGATGGCTATAAAATCGAGGACTATATTCCGCTGAACAGCAGGGAACGTTTTGCCGCTCCGGCGAATTTCCCGCTCAAAAAAGAGATTTCCCGCCCCTATACGATAAGCAAAGGTTTGCAGAACAGGCATATTGCGCTCTGGCACAGTCATGGATGGTATTACAACGGGAATAAAAATCGCTGGGAATGGCAACGGGCGCGCCTTTTTCAAACGGTGGAAGATTTGTTCCCGCAAAGTTTTGTCCTGCCCTATCTTATACCGATGCTCGAAAAAGCCGGGGCTAACGTGCTGGTTCCCCGTGAACGGGATATGCAATGCCGCGAAGTGATTGTGGACAATGACTGTTCTTCTTTGCAATCGTCCTATACCGAAGTTTCGGGCGCCGAATCCTGGACTGCGGGGGAAAATCCGGGATTCGCCCATCTGAAAGTTGCTTATTCCGACCTCGAAAATCCGTTTCGTGACGGAACTTACCGCCAGGTCAAAACCATTACCAAAGGAAAAGAAAGTTTTTGTACCTGGCTGCCGGATATTCCCGAAAAAGGACGGTACGGGGTGTACGTTTCCTATGCAAGCCTGAAAAACAGCGCTAAAGATGCGCATTACACGGTCTGGCACATGGGTGGAAAAACCGAATTTACAGTCAACCAGACTATGGGAGGCGGAACCTGGGTTTTCCTGGGGTTTTTCGATTTCGACAAGGGATGTAACGACAGGTGTAAGGTTGTCCTGTCCAACCAAAGCCGCGACAAGGGACGTATCATTACTGCCGACGCCGTGAAAACAGGCGGCGGAATGGGCAATATTGCCAGGGGCGAACCGCTCGAACCCAGCGGACGCCCGCGTTATGCAGAAGGCGCCCGCTATTGGTTGCAGTGGGCGGGGATGCCGGACAGCGTTTACCGCTATACCAAAGGAGAAAGCGACTATACCGACGATTACCAAAGCCGGGGACTGTGGGTGAACCACCTGATTCGCTCGCATGTTCCCGTTGATGCGGTACTCGCTTTCCACACGGACGCAGGAACAACTTATAACGATTCCGTTATCGGTACGCTGGGAATCTGCATGACGCATTATCACGATGAAAAATTTGCAGACGGAACTCCCCGCATCCTCTCTCGCGACCTGGTTTCGACCGTCATGGATGAGATTGTAAACGATATACGCGCCCAATACGAGCCGGAATGGACGCGCCGTCCTGTCTGGAACCGTTCCTACAGCGAAGCCCGCCTGCCGGAAGCGCCGACCATGCTGCTCGAACTGCTTTCGCACCAGAATTTTGCCGATATGCGCTACGGGCTTGATCCCAATTTCCGGTTTACCGTGAGCCGCGCTGTTTACAAAGGTTTTTTGAAATTCATCGCTTACCGGTACGGGCAGAAATATGTTGTAGCTCCTTTGCCCGTCAAATCGTTCGGCGCCCGTTTTGCGGGAGAAACCCGGGTGCATCTGGAATGGCAGGCTGTAACCGACCCTTCGGAACCAACGGCCGCTCCGACTAAATACAGGATTTATACCGCTGTGGGTGAAAATGATTTCGACAACGGAAGAATCGTAACGGGTACGCAGGCGGATATGGCGATAGAAAAAGATAAAATATACCGTTTCCGGATTGCGGCCGTGAATGAGGGCGGGGAAAGTTTCCCGTCCGAAATTCTGTCCGTCTGCCGGAAAACAAACGAAAAAGGCGTTGTGCTGGTTATTAACGGCTTTACACGTATTTCGGCGCCCGACAGTTTTTCTTTGCGCGACAGTATTGCCGGGTTTTCGGATTATGGCGTGCCGGACGGGATTCAAACCGATTACATCGGAAGCCAGTATGAATTCCGGCGCCGAATCCCGTGGACGGATAACGACGCCACGGGATTCGGCGCCTGCAATGC
>JAITCT010000193.1 GCA_031282925.1 Dysgonamonadaceae bacterium
CCTTTCAACAGCGAAGTGGAAGATTTTTTCCTGAAAATCAAATTCCCTGTTTCGGTAGGTTACGGAATGACCGAATGTGCGCCTTTGATTAGTTTTTCAACCTGTGCCGATTTCATTCCCCATTCCTGCGGAAAAGTCCTGGAATGTATGGAAGCCCGGATTGATTCGGAAGACCCGGAAAATATGGCAGGAGAAATCCAGGTGAGGGGGCAAAATGTAATGTCCGGCTATTACAAAAACGAAGCTGCAACCAACGAAGTGTTTACGGAAGACGGATGGCTGAAAACCGGCGACCTCGGCACACTGGACAAAAACAACAACCTGTTTATTCGCGGACGTTCCAAATCAATGATCCTCGGCTCCAGCGGGCAGAATATTTATCCCGAAGAAATCGAAGCCAAACTCAACAATCTTCCTTTTGTCATGGAAAGTTTGGTTATGGAAAAAAACCGCCGCCTGGTTGCTTTGGTTTATCCCGATTACGGCGCGGTTGACGAATCGGGCTTGTCGCACGACGATTTGCCGCTCGTTATGGAAGAAAATAAAGCGGCGCTGAATAAAACGGTCGCTTCCTATGAAAAAATTACGGAAATCAGGCTCTTCCCGAATGAATTTGAAAAAACGCCGAAAAAAAGTATTAAACGCTATTTGTACAGTTAACAAGTAAACGAGTTAACGAGACTTGTTAACTGACAAATCCGTGCCGCGCAAAGTATAAAAATAACAAAAGAGGATGGCAAACGAAAGAAAAACAGAACAAATCGTTAGAACGCACTTGGAGAAAGCCAATGCAATTATCAGAATAGAAGAACAAAAATCCGATATTCCTAAAATTGACAAACTGCTCAAAACGGCTTCTAAAAAAGGCAACAGGCAAGGTCGTCCCGAATTTATCATTACATTCAACCAAAACAACGATTTTCTGATTGTGATTGAATGTAAGGCAGATATTTCCAGGCACGAAAGTGAAACGAAAGACAAATTCTCTGATTTTGCCGTTGACGGCGTTTTGCTGTATGCCTCGTTTTTGTCAAAAGAATACGATGTACTGGCAATAGCCGTAAGCGGCGAAACACAGCAGCAACTTAAAATATCGCATTTTTTGCACCTCAAAAACGAACGCAAAGCCGTGCCGATGTTTGGGGACAAGCTTTTGCCTGTGCAGGATTATTTGAACGGTTATTTGAAAAGTCCGGAAAAATTCAGGCAAGATTATAACGAGTTAATTTCTTATACAAAAGTTCTTAACGATAAACTTCAAAAATATAGCATACCCACAAAAGAGCGTGCTTTATTGTTAAGTTGTATTCTTATAGCATTGGAAGATGAGGCATTCTGTGCCTCGTATGATAAAAAATCAACCCCAAAAAGTTTGGCAGAATTTCTGACTGCAACTGTTGCCGAAAAATTAGAAGAAGCGAATCTGGATAATCAAAAAATCGAAAAGCTGAATACTCAATTTGGATTTATAAAAACCGATACTTCGCTTGCTACACAAGAAAATATATTGAAAGAGTTGATAGATGAAATAGATTGCAATATAAACCAATTTATTAAAACGCATGAATATTTTGACGTCTTGGGGCAACTGTATGTGCAATTTTTACGGTATGCCAATAATGATAAAAGTTTGGGAATTGTATTAACCCCGCCCCATATCACAGGACTTTTTTCAGAATTAGCACAAGTAAATAAAAATTCTATAGTTTATGATAATTGCGCAGGTACAGGCGGTTTTTTGATTTCTGCAATGCGGGAAATGATAGAAAGTGCCAAAGGCGATGCACAAAAAATAAGAGAAATAAAATCTTCTCAGTTAATCGGAACAGAATACCAATCGCATATTTATGCGTTGGCAGTATCGAATATGTTTATTCATCAAGACGGCAAAACAAATATTATAGGTGGTAGAAGCTGTTTTGAGGCAGAAGTTATTAATCAGGTTAAAGCGCAAAAACCAACCGTTGGACTTCTAAATCCGCCTTACACAAAAGAAAAAGAAGAACTGAGATTTGTGCTGAATAACTTGGAATGTTTGGTTGATGGCGGCACTTGTATCGCTATTGTTCCGATGCGCTGTGCATTGTTGAGCGAAGAAAAAGAGATTGAATACAAAAAACAAATATTGAGTAATCATACCCTGGAGGCTGTATTAACGATGCCTAACGATTTGTTCATTGATTCAAAAGTTAATACTTACACTTGCGCAATGATTTTTACGGCACATAGAAAACACCCCGAAAATCACAAAACATTTTTCGGATATTTTAAGGAAGATGGATTTATAAAACGAAAAGCAACAGGAAGAACAGATTTAAACGGAACATGGGAAAAAATCAAAAATCGATGGAAAGATACATTCAGAAACAGGGAAGAGATTGCAGGCTTGTCTGTAAAGCGTGTTGTTACGGCTACCGACGAATGGTGCGTAGAGGCGTATATGGAAACGGATTATTCGCAATTAACGGAACAACATTTTTCGGAAGAAATAAGAAAATATGTATCTTACAAACTTTTACATCTGGAAAATAACAATATTTCTCAAATCAATACCATAACACAAAATACGTTTGATATTGATACAAATTCCTGGGAATATTTTGACCTTAAAGATCTTTTCGGAACTCCGCAAAAATGCAAATGCAGCAATGCCAAAGAACTTTTAGATGAAGGCGACGACATCTATTATATCGGCGCTAAGAAGACTGACAATGGGGTTATGAATAAGGTTGTAATGGTAGAAAACTTAGTTGCCAAAGGAAATTGCATCCTGTTTATTGGCGATGGTCAAGGTTCTGTCGGTTTTTCCACTTACCAACCCATTGATTTCATCGGCTCAACCACGCTTTCCTGCGGTTATAATGAAAACCTTAACGCTTATAACGGATTATTTATGGTAACGGTTTTGGATTTGGAACGCTGCAAATATTCTTTCGGCAGAAAATACGGGCCGAAACAGATACAAAAGGCAAAAATAAAACTACCCTCCAAAAACGGACAGCCCGATTGGCAATTTATGGAAGATTACATTAAGTCGTTACCTTATTCCAATTTGATATAATGAGTTGACAGGTAAACGAGTAAACAAGATTCGTTAACTTGTTTACTCGTCAACTCATTTACTTGTCAACTTATTTACCGGATTGGCATAAATATCTAAAAATAAGGAACCTAATAATTGTTTGTCTACCAAATAGCTGCTTAACCATTGCCTGTAACGGTTAAAAAAAGTCTTCTTTTCTTCTTCCGTATAATGTTGAGTGTATTGATTGCTTCCGGAACGTAAATCGTGAGCAATATAGTTGTTGCAGCTCAGGCGATAGCCGGAAATAATTTGTTTATCAATCAGCAGGGCTGCCTGTTTGTTGAATTTGTTATCGGGCAATCCGGCCAAAGGCGACAAATCATTTTCCGTCAGGGGCGTTCCGATGGATATATGCACTGCGCCTTTGGCTTGCATAATGCCTGTCAGGATACTGTGCAAATCCTCGCCGGGCTGTTTTACGTATTTCCCCTGTTTTTGCAAAAGATACAGTTCTTCGGCTTTCAAAAAATCGCAACTTTCCCACTGGTATGAAACGGAAACAGGCACGATATTTAATTCTGCCAGCGCCTTGACGGGATTTCCGGGTTTGCTCAGATACAGCATTTTTATAATTCCCCGGTCGGTAGCGTCTATACCGTTCTTGGTACGCCCGTTGCGCTGTGCAATCCATACCGATTCGCGTTTTTCGAGCAGGACATAGCGAATGTATTCGGACAGATGCAAAGAATGGGTGTACAGGTCTTTGATATTCCCTTCGCGAATCACTTTGAACATTTTGTTGGATTTGCCGATATCGACCACTAATTCGGGATTCATCAGGTTGCTGCCGAAGGTGATTTCGGAAGTCCTGTATCCCGAAGTTACCAGGATATACTGGAGCAGGGAAGCGTCCAGCATAATATCGCGGTGGTTGGAAATGAACAAATACCGCCGGTTTTTATCAAGATTTTCTATCCCTTCGGAAGTCAGGCTGGTAATGCTCCGGGCGATAATTTGTTCGTTTGCGGTTTTCATTATTTGGCTTTGAAATTCATCAATCGTCCGGATATTGCGGACGATTGACCGGATTTTTTCGGGGTTTGTATCGGGAAATGCGAAAGCCGACAAAAGGGGAAAATATGCGTTGTCGGCCAGCCTGTTCATGGCGGGGTTGATTTCTTCATCGTAATACGGGCGCAAGTCGTCGAATTTACTGTTTTTCATGGGTTCGTTTTTTTACGGTTATCAATAAATTTTACCGGTTTCCGGCTCATATCAGGGAAGTTGATTTTCCGGATTTCTTCTGCCGGATGTATCTTTATCTCGGGAGCGACACGGATTTTTGCGCGGAAACGGTCTTTCATGTTTTTGTCTATATCGTCCGGTTCCTGATTTCGCAGGCCTATATGGACAATGACGCGGTCGTTGCCCGTGTCGTTGCTTGTTACTTCAACGACATAATTTTCCACGCAGGGCGTATTGTCAAGGACGTCGTAAATAGCCGGCGGATAAAGCGTTGTCCCTTTGAATTTAATCAGGTGGTTTGTCCTGCCGATAACGGGGCTTACTCGCATGGAAGTGCGCCCGCAACGGCATTTTTCGGGATGAATGCTCACCATATCGCCTGTTTTGAAGCGCAGGAGGGGCATACCTTCCACGCCAAGCGTGGTAACGGCCAATTCGCCGGCAATGCCTTCGGGAACAGGGTTTCCGTTTTCGTCCGTTACTTCGCAAATGATGAGTTCGGGGTGGTGGTGTCCCCCGCAACCGTATTCACATTCGGCAAAAGTGGTTGCCATTTCGGTGGAAGCATAAGTGGCATGAAGTACGACGTCCCATTTTTCGCGGATGCGTTCGGCAAGCAGGTTCGGCGAAAAATCGCGTTCGCGGAGGTTTTCGCCGATGCACACCGCTTTCCTTACGCTTGAATTGCAATAATCAATGCCATGGTTTTCGGCATATTGGATGATGTGCGGGATAAACGAAGGCACGCACATGATTGTGTTTGGCTTGATGCGGTTAATCGTATCCCACTGCAATTCGGGAATGCCGTTGCCTACGCGGATAATGCCGGCGCCAAGTTCTCTTAATCCGAGAAAATAGGCCAGGCCTGCCATAAAGCGCTTGTCAAGCGTAGTCATCAGTTGAACAATATCGCCGGGTTGAACGCCCGCGCAGAGGAATGAAATTTTCTCGTTATAGGCCAATCTGTTAAGGTCTTTGTCGGTCATCGCAAAGGTAACCGGGTCGCCCAAAGTGCCGGACGTTGTGATATAGTCAATGATTTTTTCTTTCGGAACGCACAGGAAATCGGTGTTATACGACTGCAAATCCTTCTTTTCGGTAAAAGGGATTTGTTGCAAATCTTCCAGGTGATTTATCCGCTCAACAACAATGTGGTTTTTACGAAACAGATTTTGATAGAAAGGCGACCTGTTTTTCAAGTAATCCAAAGCGATTTTCATCTTTTTTTCCTGGAAACGCTTAATATCTTCCACCGGTTCAAATTCTATTTCGGGAATATTCATGATGGTTGTTTTTCTGCTTTTTGAATAATTTTCTTAACATTTCGAGGGTTTTGTAACTTACACACGCTTTCCCAATTTTCAAAATTCCCATTTCCCAAAGGGTGCATTTCAAATTGTCGCAGTGCGGTTGTGAAGCCTGTCATTGGGATTCACTCCGTAATTAGAATAAATGCATCAGAAAATTTATTCCCTGCGGTCGCACAAAGGTAGCTCCGGCGGCGTTAAAAAATTCCGCATAATTATTTTTCCCTCAGGCGTCAAAACCGATTCGGGATGAAATTGGACGCCATGAACATCAAATGTTTTGTGGTGCAAGGCCATAATTTCTCCCTCGCTGTCCGTTGCCGTGATTTGCAATGCATCCGGGAATCCGTCGCGCGAAGCAATCCAGGAATGATACCTGCCTGCGATTATATTTTTCGGAAGGCCTTTAAAAATAATGTGTTCCGCGACAATATCAACAGGAGTAGCAACTCCGTGATAAACATCCCTCAGATTGACTAACGTTCCACCGAAACTTTCCGCAATCGCCTGATGTCCCAAACAAACGCCGAGTATGCTTTTTTGCGGCGCATAACGTTTAATCAGCGGTAATAACAATCCGGCTTCGGAAGGGATTCCCGGTCCGGGCGAAAGGATGATTTTATCGAAACGTTCGATTTCATCCAAACTTATTCTGTCATTACGATGAACTTCTACTTCCTTATAACCCAGTTCTTTTACCAAATGAAGCAGGTTATAGGTGAAGGAATCGTAATTGTCGAAAATCAAAATTTTCATATCGTGTCAGTAAACGAGTTGACGAGTAAACAAGTTGACGAGTAAACAAGTTGACAAGATTTGAACGAACGTTCCTTGTTATCTCGTTTACTTGTTAACTTGTCAACTCGTTTACTCATCAATTAATAATTTTCTCCGCCGCATCAATTGCTTTTTTCAAAGCGCCCAATTTGTTGTTCACTTCCTGCAATTCCGATTCTTCTTTGGAACGGGAAACGATTCCCGCCCCGGCCTGATAATACAGCACATTGTTCTTGCTGACAAACGAACGAATGGTAATCGCTTGATTCAAATCTCCGTTCAATCCGATGTAGCCGATGCATCCGCCGTAAGCTCCGCGGTTGTGCGGTTCGATATCGCGGATGAGTTCCATAGCGCGCACTTTCGGCGCTCCCGAAAGCGTTCCGGCAGGAAAAGTGTCGGCATATACTTTGATGGTATTGCTATCTGCTTTCACATCGCCCGTTACCCGCGAAACCAGGTGGATGACATGAGAATAGAATTGAACTTCTTTGTAAAAATCCACATGCACATTTTCCGTATTGCGGCTAAGGTCGTTCCGCGCCAAATCAACCAGCATCACGTGTTCCGCATTTTCTTTCGGGTCTTCCAAAAGCTCCTGCGCCAATGCCTTGTCCTTTTCGTCATCACCGGTCCGGCGGAAAGTACCCGCAATGGGGTCAATAGAAGCATGTCCTTTCGATATCTTGCAATGGGTTTCAGGACTCGAACCGAATATCCGGAACGAACCGAAATCGAAATAAAACAGATAAGGCGAGGGGTTAATGGAACGCAAAGCGCGGTACACTTTGAAGTCATCACCCGAAAAAGCCTGCGAGAAACAGCGGGAAAGTACGATTTGGAAAACGTCGCCGCGCATACAGTGTTGAATACCTTTGCTCACCATTTTTTTGTAATCTTCGTCGCTGACGGTGGATGTTTCGTCCCCTTTGGCGGAAAAATTGTATGAAGCGTAATTGCGGTTGTTCAAAAGCGCAAGCACTTCATCTATGCGGCTTTCTTCGCCTTCCGGGCGGTTTTCGATAACCGTCATTTCGTTTTTGTAATGATTGACGACAATGATATACCGGTAAAAAATGTAAACCATTTCGGGAATATCGCAGGCGCCGGGGTTGCTGGTTTCCGTTTCGACATCTTCGAAATATTTCACGGCGTCGTAGGCGGTATATCCGAAAAACCCGTTGAAAGACGATTCGTTTTTGTCTTCTGCGATTTCAAACGAGCGGACAAACCGGTTTAATTGTTCCACAAGCGGTTCGGCGGCGCTTATCGGCGTTTTTTTTGCCGCTCCGGCAGCAGACTTAGACTCATACTCCGTTGTAACAAAACCTTTTCCGGCCACAAAACGGGCAAGCGGATTCAGTCCGATAAAGGAAACGGAGTTTTCATTCCCGTGGAAATCGGAACTTTCCAGTAAAACCGATTCAGGGTATGCATCCCTGATTTTCAGGTAAATGCTGACCGGCGTTTGAACGTCGGCTAAAACTGTTCTTGATAATGGATAGATTTTCATACGTAACTAATTGAGAATTTTCATTGCATAACAAAATATGAAAAAAGACTTGTCGCGAGTGCGACAAGCCTCTTCAAACATTAACAAATAAACTTTACTTCAGGCATATCGGAACGAACTCACTCTCTGGAAAAAGATAAGCGCCACCGCCAATATATATGTACCCGTTGAGGCATCTTTATTTAAAATGTAAATATTTTTCCGCGCAAAGGTAAGCATTCTTTTATAAGATACAAATTTTTCCGATAAATTTTGGAAAAAACATGTTTTTTCGATTATTCGTTGTAATTTTACTCGAAAATATAAAAATATGATTTGTTTTCCGAATGCAAAAATAAACCTGGGGCTGCACATTGTTTCCGAAAGACCCGACGGGTATCACAATATAGAAACGGTTTTTTATCCCATTCCTTTGTGCGACGTTTTGGAAATCGTTCCGTCAGGGACGGGGCAAACTGCTTTTTCCCAAACCGGTATTCCGGTTGGCGGAAGTCCCGGCGACAATTTGGTGATGAGAGCTTTTCACCTGTTAAAAAATGATTTTGATTTGCCGGAAATAGCGGTTTACCT
>JAITCT010000251.1 GCA_031282925.1 Dysgonamonadaceae bacterium
GCATATATTGACGAATATACCTGTCGTTTTAACAGGCACTTAATGAAGTCTTCTATTTTTGACAACCTAATTCTGAGTATGCTCAAAACAAAACAGTATTATTTATATGCCTAATTCAAAAAATTTTTTTCAGGCGCTGTTTTATTATTTCAATTAAGCCCGGTAGAAATGATTGATTCCGTACAGCACCCCTCGGTTGGTGTGAGGCTGTGCCGCGTGCCTTTTATCCCAACAGGTTCAACCTGTCAATATAGACCAATATAGAAGGTGCGGGGCTGCGCACTGGCGAGAGAAAAGCCTCCACTGCGTCATTGCAAGCCGAAAGGCGAAGAAATCCAAAAAAACTGCGTTTTCTGCCGGCAAAAATTCGTTGATTTATAGAAACTTTGCGAATTGAAGATTGAAAAAATTTGATTCATTTGTTGCACCCGCGCAGGGGCGCACACACAAGGTCGCCACTGCGTAATTCGTAATTAAATTGCAATTTCAAAAAAAAAGTCCGATAAATGTATTGTCATTCCGATTATTTCACATACATTTGCAAAATATTAATTCGCTCCGGTTGGCGCATGACTGTGTCCCGCATAAAATTAATAAATAAAAAAATGAAGAAAATCTTTTTATTTACGATACTTTGCACCGTTATCCTTTTCCAGGCAAAGGGGCAAGCTTGGTCACGGTCTTACTGGTACAGTCCCGTTTCGTATAGTGAAGCCAAGGTTTATTTCCAGATAGGGTGGGGCATACCTGAATGTCATTCCTCAACTGTTTATGTAGCAGGTGAGGGACCTCTTCCGGATTCAAACGAAGGCAACACTGTAAAATTCCCTACTGTAAAATTCCCTTTTATTGATTTCTATAGACGGGATCATTCATGGGTTTTACCATGTAGGGAAGGAGGGAAAGTGAGTGGACTCGGTTTTAAGGGTGAAACCGGGACTGCAAATAAGCTGATTTTTAGATACGTCACAGTTGATGAAGGCATTACCCATATAGGCAACTGGTGGTTTGAGGGCTTAGTTGATTTGCAGGAACTCATACTATCCTTCTCCTTACAATCCACAGGTGAAGGTGCATTCAAAGGTTGCACCGGATTGCCGATGATATGGTTTTTCGACAAAGTTAAAACCATAGGCAGCCGTTCTCCGTAATTCGTAATTTCCTTGGATTGCTTCAAAATAAGGTTGCTAACAAATAATTGTATGGAACGAATAATCAATATAGACAAGGAAATTTTGGGCGGAACGCCTGTCTTTTGAGGAACGCGAGTGCCCGTGAAAAATTTATTCGACTACCTGAAAACAAACGCTTCGGTTGATGAATTTCTGCAGGATTTTGAAAGTGTTGACCGGTAACAGGTGATTCGCTTATTGGAATTGTCGGATAAATATGAAAATCCTGTTGGATGAGTGTGTTCCTACAAACTGAAAATCCATTTTAAGGATTGGGAAAAATTAAATATTAAATTATGCAATACAGCGTTATATCGGAAGAAGCGATTATCAAACGCAACTTTTGGATTAACAAAATCA
Source organism: Dysgonamonadaceae bacterium (assembly GCA_031282925.1). Classification (GTDB taxonomy): domain Bacteria; phylum Bacteroidota; class Bacteroidia; order Bacteroidales; family Azobacteroidaceae; genus Azobacteroides. Next base: position 1,533 of record JAITCT010000251.1, read on the forward strand.
GGGAATTAAGCGGAAACTTCGGAGTGGATTCCGACCGTTTGGAAATAGAACTCACAAAAGAAACGGTAGAAAAAGGCACAAATTCTTTGATAGACCATTTGCGGTTGTGCGGCAATATTCCCGAATGTTACGGACACGATACAAGCGAAGAAAAACTGTATTCAAAATATACGGATATACTTCTATCATTGACATACAAACAATTAGGACTGAACAGCATCGTTTTGAAAGAAAGAGCCGATGCAGCTGACGTGGAAGTCTTTGCGGAAAATTACAGCTTTGTTGCCGATGCAAAAACATTCCGTTTGAGCCGGACGGCTAAGAATCCGAAAGATTTTAAGATACAGGCGATGGACAATTGGAAACGGGGAAAAGCATATGCAATGCTCGTATGCCCGGTTCACCAGTTGCCCGATTCTTTGAGCCAAATATATCTGCAAGCCTCTACAAGGAACATTTGCATATTCACCTATTCCCATTTAGCATTGCTGTCGGCATATTCCGAAATTGAAAATAAGGATAAGGCACAAATACTGCTGGAAAAGATATTCCGGGTTATTCCCGCATTAAATCCGTCGAAGTCGGCAACCGATTATTGGCTGTCTATCAATAAAACGATTCTTGCTTTTTCAAAGAAAATAGAAACACTTTGGAATACGGAAAAAGCGGCGGCGGCAGAATCAACCGTCATTGCCAAAAACGAAGCGTTAACGTTTCTAACGCAGGAACGCGAAAAAATTATGCGAATGACACACGAAGAAGCCTTGAAAGAACTGATTAAAATTCATAAGATTGACAATAAAATCAAAACCATACACAAACTTGCAGACAACAAACTTTTTTCAATGCGATAAAATGGGAATAGGTAATTACATAAACAGCATTATAGCGGGGAATTGCGTAAGCGTAATGAAAAACTTCGACGATAATGTGATTGATTTAACCGTAACTTCGCCTCCTTACGACGATTTAAGAAACTACAACGGTTACGTCTTCCCGTTTAAGGAAATTGCCGGTGAATTGTACCGTATCACAAAGCAAGGAGGCGTTGTAGTATGGGTTGTCGCCGACGCCACCATTGACGCCACCGAAACAGGGACAAGTTTCAGGCAGGCATTGTTCTTTAAAGATATCGGATTTAATTTGCACGACACCATGATTTTCCGCAAACGAAATCCGATACCTCAAATTTACCGCAAGCGTTACAACAATGAATTTGAATATATGTTTGTACTCAGCAAGGGTACGGTCAAAACACATAATCCTATCCGGGTCGATTGCTTGCATGCCGGATTGGAATTAAACGGAACTACATATAAAAATTACTCGAAAAACGAACAGGTAAGGGAAAAACCGGCAAACCCGGTAAAAGACAGGAAAATAAAAGGAAACGTTTGGGAATATGTTGTCGGCAAAAAGCAGGAAGACCAGGAAGCAAAAGGACATCCGGCTCCATTCCCCTGTGAACTTGCCAGAGACCATATTCTCTCGTGGACAAACAAGGGCGACGTGGTACTTGACCCCATGTGCGGTAGCGGAACAACGCCGCGGGTTGCCTGCGAACTTAACCGGCAATATATCGGCATTGACATCAGTTCCGGCTATTGTGAAATGTCCCGGCAACGGGTAAAAATGATTGAGATGCAACCAACATTGGCAATTGAATTTGAATAAAAAAATAAGTATATGGCAAAAACACTATTCGAAAAAATCTGGGACAAACACGTAATCACAACCCTCGAAGACGGTCCCACGCAACTGTACATTGACCGGATGTACTGCCACGAAGTAACAAGTCCACAGGCATTTGAAGGCATGAGGAAACGGGGCTTGCAGGTTTTCCGCCCCAAGCAGGTTACCTGCATGGCCGACCACAATATCCCGACCATCCGTCAGGACAAACCGATTCAAGACCCTGTTTCCCGGAACCAGGTCGATACTTTGTCCCGGAATGCCGGCGATTTCGGCCTGGAATATTATCCGATGGGACATCCTTTGAACGGGGTGATACACGTGGTAGGCCCCGAAACAGGACTGTCCATGCCGGGCATGACCATCGTTTGCGGGGATTCCCACACTTCAACCCACGGCGCGTTGGGCGCGGTGGCTTTCGGCATCGGAACCAGCGAAGTGGAAATGGTTCTGGCTACGCAATGCGTTTTGCAATCACGACCGAAAACAATGCGTATCATGCTGAACAACAGGCTAAAACCCGGCGTTACCGCCAAAGACATGGCGCTGTATGTCATCGCGGAAATGACAACCGGCGGCGCAACCGGCTTCTTTGTGGAATATGCCGGCGAAGCGGTGGAAAACCTCTCAATGGAAGGCCGGCTGACGCTTTGCAACCTGTCCATCGAAATGGGCGCGCGCGGCGGCATGATTGCCCCCGACGAAACCACGTTCAAATACCTCGAAGGACGCCGGTTCGCCCCGCAGGGCGAAGCATGGGACAAGGCGCTGGCCGAATGGAAAACCCTCCGTTCCGACAATAACGCCGTTTTTGACAGGGAAGTGGTTTTTGACGCCGCCGAAATCGAACCGATGATTACTTTCGGCACCAATCCGGGTATGGGTATAAGCATCAACGGCAGGATTCCGTGGCCGGCGCCGATGGACGAACCGGCGCTCACTTCTTATTACAAGTCGCTGCAATACATGGGGTTCAAGACAGGCGAGAGAATGCTCGGCAAGCCGGTAGATTATGTTTTCTTAGGCAGTTGCACCAACGG
>JAITCT010000255.1 GCA_031282925.1 Dysgonamonadaceae bacterium
AACATGACAGGAACCGTCATGACCCCGCTGTCTGACACTGTAAACTTGCGATTCCGGTGCTTTTTCCCGTTATCCGTCTTGAGAAGATGCCCGGATTCTGCCCTGTCAAACTGCCTGCCGGACTCATCAGCATAATAGAAAATTTCCACTGCTTTTGCATCCGTAAGAAACAGGTATTCTGTTTGTAACTGTCTTGTAATTAGCGCCTTAAAGTTACAGACAACTTGCCTCTTTTCCAACTTTTTATCCTCCCCAAATAGCTTTTTCTTACATCGAACTCAGGTTGGATAATAAAACCGTCTTTTTCTCCTGGAAACGCATGGCAAGATATTTTCTGCGCATGGGGTACTTTTGTGCATGAAAGTATGGAAAAGTCATCAATTCCCGATGAAAATGTGAATGTGCTTGACCCGTTTACCGGTACGGGAATATTTATTACGCGCCTTATTCAAAAAGGCAGACAAACCAGTATGGAAGAGGCGTTTATGAAAAAAGAAGAGATAGCAAAAGAAAGACTCGACGACTGGGAAGAGTTGCAAAATTATATTGTGGCAATGAACGAAGCAATGGTTAATTTGCTGAGTTTGCCGTTTTCGAGCCGTCTTATCCGGCAAACGCATAGAACGTTTACAGGGCGTAAGAGGCAAACACAAACAGCCGAAATAATTATTTCCCCGGTATTATCGAAGAGGGACTCAGAGAGTTTTGCACTTCGCAAAAATGGCATTTCTTGTATGCGTTCATTCTCGTAACACATCAAAAATCCCCTTTTACAGGATACAGTCAACTGAAAATACCGAAGATTTGCGAGCATTGCGGCAAACCGTTTGAGGATAAATAAATCATCTTTTTTCCATTTGAAGTTTTTATATAATCTGTTTTCGATGTTTTTTGGCCGAAACCGCCGGAATATTAATAAATGTTGCTATAGATTTGTAATTTTTCCTGCAAAAAAAGTAAAATTATTTGGATAGTTTGAAAGATAAAAAAATAACCTGCATTTAGCAGGTTATAACCATTTGACATTCAACTTAAAATACTGTGTTTTTGAAGCGGAAGCGACGCGATTCGAACGCGTGGTACCCTTGCGAGTACGACAGTTTAGCAAACTGTTGGTTTCAGCCACTCACCCACACTTCCGGGGATTATCTGAGAGAACTGTTTTTTTAATGACGGTGCAAAGGTACAAATTTTTTTGTTTTTTTCAAATATTCTAAGGTAATCTTTTTAACTTTGTACCGTATTTAATTCGTATGAAACGTAAGACTAATCGCTTGTATATTTTTATATCCCTCATTATCATTATTTTAGGAGGAATTGCAGCCTATTTTTACTGTCGTTTAAAATATCCGGATTTTGATATTAAGGAACCGGTATCTATTTATATTGATGAAAAAAAAGATTATAATGCATTATTGTTTGATTTGGAAGCGATTGCAAACATAAATAACCTTGCGCTTTTCAAAAAACTCGCATCTTCCATGCACTATGAGGATAACATGCTAACGGGTAGGTATGTGATTACACCTTCGATGTCGTGTCTGGATGCAGTCAAAATGTTTCGCAATGGTCGACAAACACCTATGAAAATTACGTTTAACAATGTCCGTCTGAAAACCGATTTTGCCGAGAAAGTAGGAAATCAGCTTATGCTCTGTCCCGAAAGTTTATTGGAAAACATCAGCAAGCCAGCCTTGTGTGAAAACTTTGGATTTGACACTATAACAATTGTAAGCATGTTTATTCCAAATACTTATGAAATATATTGGAACATATCCGCAATTAAATTTTTGGAACGAATGAAAAAAGAATACGATCGTTTTTGGATACCGGAACGTCTGGAAAAGGCAAAAGCCATTCCTTTAACACCTGTGCAGGTAGCCGTTCTCGCTTCCATTGTGGAAGAAGAAACGGCGAAAAAGTCGGACTATTCCAAGGTGGCTGGATTGTATATCAACCGTTTACGTAAAAAAATGTTACTCCAAGCCGATCCTACTGTAAAGTTTGCTGTAGGCGATTTTTCTTTACGGCGAATTTTACATGCACATTTGAACATAGATTCTCCTTATAATACATATAGATACATGGGATTGCCGCCGGGTCCGATACGCTTTCCTTCCATTACCGGAATGGATGCCGTATTGAATTATACACACCACAATTATCTGTATATGACGGCCAAAGAAGATTTATCGGGAGAAACCAATTTTGCCGTTACTCATGCGGAACATATTCGGAATGCAAGAAAATATCAGGCTGCGCTTAACCGAAACAAAATTCGTTAAGTACTTTCTGCAAAAATAAAACTTTTTATGCAAAAAATAATTGTCATCGGTATAATTTTCGGAGCCTTTATCTGCTGTTTATTAAGCGCTTGTGCTACTCCATGCGGTTGTTGAAAACAACACCCCCCCCTTTCCACCCTTTTGAGAGCCGGGAATAAACCTTTTTAAATGAACGGGGTAAAATCGAAAAAATATGCTGTTTATTTTGCATAAATAGTAAAAAAATTGTAACTTTGCAACGCAAAAAGATGAACAAAATAACAGGTATAATTTAATTTTTTAATCAATAAAATTTATTTAAAATGATCAAAGTAGGTATTAATGGTTTTGGCCGTATCGGTCGTATGGTGTTTCGCGCCGCAGTTTATAACTTCGCAAACGACGTTGAAATCGTCGGTATCAATGACTTGTTAGCTCCCGATTATCTGGCTTATATGCTTAAATTCGATTCCGTTCACGGAAGGTTCAAAGGCGATATTGCAGTTGACGGGAATACATTGTTGGTAAACGGTAAAAAGATTCGCTTAACAGCTGAAAAAGACCCCGCTAATTTGAAATGGGACGAAGTAAAAGCTGATATCGTTGTCGAATCCACAGGGTTATTCTTAACGGATGAAACAGCCCGCAAGCATATCCAGGCGGGAGCGAAAAAGGTGCTCTTGTCGGGGCCTTCCAAAGACGATACCCCGATGTTTGTTTTTGGTGTGAACAGTAAGAAATATGCCGGCCAGGCAATTATTTCCAACGCTTCCTGTACAACCAACTGTCTGGCTCCTATCGCCAAAGTGTTGAACGACAATTTCGGAATCGTAAAAGGTTTGATGACAACTGTCCACGCAGCAACCGCTACGCAAAAAACCGTTGACGGACCTTCGTCCAAAGACTGGCGCGGCGGACGCGGAATTTTGGAAAACATCATTCCTTCTTCTACCGGCGCCGCTAAAGCGGTAGGCAAAGTTCTTCCCGAATTGAACGGAAAACTCACCGGTATGTCTCTGCGTGTTCCTTCTTCCGTCGTATCGGTTGTTGATTTGACCGTAGTACTCGAAAAAGCGGCTACAAAAGATGA
>JAITCT010000308.1 GCA_031282925.1 Dysgonamonadaceae bacterium
GCCAAAGGAATTGCCGACCTGAGCCGCGCCGGCGAATTGGGGATGGCTGATGCTTACAGTATCATCAAGAAAATGACTGCGGATTGAACAGAGGGGCTTGCCCGTATGCAGCGAAAGCATACGCTCGTAGGCAGTGAAAGCATACGCCCGCAGGCAATGAAAGCATACGCCCATAGGCAACGAAAGCATACGCCCGTGTGCAGCGGAAGCATATGCCTCTTGTTGCGACAGGTTGAACCTGTCAGGATAGACGGGTGCGAGGTAGAACCTCGCACCGACATTGTAATAGTTATTTTCCACACTATTCTTTGTGTCTTTGCAAAGTATATAACCTCACTGCGTCATTGCGAACCGCGAAGCGGTGAAGCAATCCAGAGAACACCGCAGTATAATTCTGGATTGCTTCACCGCTTCGCGGTTCACAATGACGGCCTACGGCCAAATTATCGAATCATGTTATGATTTCCCATACAATTTTTCATGCACAATTGCATCCACCACAGCAACGCGCGTAATATTGACAATATCGCGAACCGAACTTTCAATGTCGGTAAAGTGAATCGGCTTTTTCAAACCGACCTGAATCGGGCCGACCATCTCCCCTACCCCCATTTCCTGCAACAGTTTCTGGGCGATATTCGCCGAAGTTAAATTCGGGAATACCAAGGTATTCACGTCTTTCCCTTTCAAACGGGTAAAAGGATATTTCAAGTCGCGCAGGTTTTTGTCCAGCGCAAAATTAACCTGCATTTCGCCGTCAATCGCCAAATCGGGATATTCACTGTGCATTTTCTCTACAACGCCGTGCACCGAAGCCGGATTTCCTTCCTTGTCCGCACCGAAATTGGAATATGACAACATCGCAACAACCGGTTCCTGCGCAAAAAATCTGACCACTTCAACGGTCAGTTTGGCCACATCATAGAGGACATTGCTCGTCGGATGACGGTTAATCAGGGTATCGGACAGGAAATAAGTGCCTTTTTTCCCCGTTAAAATATGCACGGACGCAAAAGTATCGTATCCCTCGCGGATGCCGATTACTTCCCTGGCAACCTTTATCGTATTGGAATATTTGGTGTAAACACCCGTGATAAAAGCATCCGCATCGCCGGTTTCGACCATCATCATGCCGAAGTAGTTGCGTTCTACCATTTTATCCAGCGATTCTTCAAAAGTAGCGCCTTCGCGTTCGTGTTTTTTCGATAACAGGGCGGCATACCGCGCACGGCGGCCGGCTTCGTTATCATGCCGCAAATTAACGATTTCGATGCCTTCCAAATCAATTTTCAGTTCCTTTGCCAGCTTCAGGATGCGTTCGTCGTTTCCCAGCAATACGGGATGGCAAAAACCTTCGTCCCGCGCCTGAGCAGCCGCCTTCAGCATATTCGGGTGAGTGCCTTCGGCAAATACGACCCGCTTGGGATTCTTCTTCGCCATTTCGGTACAATCGCGCAACAGTTTGTTGTCGTAGCCCATCAAATCGCGCAACCGGTTTTCATAGGCTGCCCAGTCGTCTATCTTTTTGCGGGCAACGCCGGAGTCAATAGCCGCTTTGGCCACCGCCGCGGATACACGGGTTAATAACCGCGGATCCATGGGTTTAGGTATCAGATATTCCCGTCCGAACGACAAGGTGCTTAAGCCGTAAGCGGCGTTGACCACATCGGGAACCGGTTCTTTGGCCAGAGCCGCAATCGCTTTCACGGCGGCCAGTTTCATTTCCTCATTAATCGTTGTTGCCCTCACGTCTAAAGCGCCCCGGAAAATATACGGGAAACCCAATACGTTATTGATTTGATTCGGATAATCGGAACGTCCGGTGGCAAAAATAAGGTCGCTTCGGGAAGCTTTTGCCTTTTCGTAGGAAATTTCGGGATTCGGATTGGCCAGGGCAAACACAATCGGGCGGGCGTTCATGCTTTGCACCATCCGTTCGGTCAACACATCGGCGACCGACAAGCCCAGAAAAACGTCGGCGCCTGCGATTGCTTCTTCCAGCGTATTGACGTTCTTTTCGGTAGCGAAAAATTTCTTTTCTTCATTCAGGTCGGAACGCCGCACGGAAATAACGCCTTTGCTGTCGCACATGACGATGTTTTCCTTTTTAGCGCCCAGCGCCATATACAGGCGCGTACACGAACTTGCGGACGCTCCGGCGCCGTTGACAACAATCTGCACTTCGCCGATTTGCTTCCCGGCCAGTTCCAGTGCATTGAGCAAGCCCGCCGAAGAAATAATCGCCGTGCCGTGCTGGTCGTCGTGCATAACGGGAATATCCAGTTCTTCTTTCAAGCGGCGCTCGATGACAAAACATTCGGGCGCTTTAATGTCTTCGAGGTTGATGCCGCCGAAAGTGGGTGCAATGGCTTTGACGGCTTCTATAAACTTTTCGGGATTTTTTTCATTGACTTCGACGTCGAACACATCAATTCCTGCGAATATCTTAAACAGCAATCCCTTGCCTTCCATAACCGGTTTGCCGGCCAGTGCGCCGATGTCGCCCAGTCCCAGGACTGCCGTTCCGTTTGAGATAACGGCGACCAGATTGCCTTTGGCCGTGTAGTCGTAAGCGGCGGATGCGTTTTTTTCGATTTCCAGGCAAGGTTCAGCCACTCCCGGCGAATAGGCCAGGGAGAGGTCAGCTTGCGTACTGTGGGGTTTGGTTGGAATAACCTCAATCTTTCCGGGCTTGCCTTCCGAATGGTAAAGCAAGGCTTTTGTTTCTTTTGCCATAAAATTCAATTACAAATTACAAATTCACTTACAAATTACGAATTACGAACAAACGGTTCTTGCTTCCCGTAATTCGTAACTCGTAATTTGTAAGTGAATTTTATTTTTACTTCTCAATTAGTTTTTCTACCCATCCCGAACTGCCGCGCACAATCAATATTGAGCCTGCCGAATGAACGGTAAAGGATGCTTTTCCTGCCTGCTTGTCCAAGCTATAGAGCAAGGTCCCCGCAGCGGAATAAATGTGAATCCGTTCGGCTGTGGGCGAATCAACATGCAGGATTTGTTTGTGCAAATAAACCCGGCCGGTTAATGAGCCTGTGGAACTAACGGGCTGCAAAATACCCGTTGGGGCGGACGCTTCCTGGTTCTTGGGGTAGAGGAATCTCTTCCATACTTCGTGGCCTTTGTAGCGTTCTTCCAATCCGGAAGGAAGGATAAGGTTACATTTATCAAATATATCATTCGAAAATACGGTTTCATCTATGTTTTGCGGATACGGACTGTTATTGGTAACGGAAGTCAACCCAAAGCAACCGGCAAAAGCGTATCCGCCAATCTCTTTTATGCTCTCAGGAATGACAACGGAAGTCAACCCAGGGTAACCGAAAAAAGCGTATTCGCCAATCCTTGTCAGCTCATCGCCAATCATCATAACACTTTTAATGTCTGTACTATCCTCTTGCCAGGGAATATTATCATAAGGCCATCCTTTCCCGCCTACAGTCAGCACTCCCTTTTCCTTGTCAAATTTCCAGGTCTCGCGTGTCGCCCGGATTGTATATTCCCTTTCGACAACAAGCTCTTCCTTGATGTTCCTCGCGCTCACCGTAATCACAAAAGTGGTATCCCAGGACAGGAAGGTATAGTGCCCGTAGCCTTTAACGAATGTAACTCCATCAAACATCGGCTCAACTTTAATCTCAATCTCTCCGTCATATCCAACAGCAACCTCATAATGGAGGATGTCGGGGTGGAATACGGGTGAAAGCGTTCTGCCATCTACGATAAGCGTATCTAAAGACTTCGGCTTTTTTGTCAGGTTGACCGTATAGGTCCTTAAAAGTCCTTTTTCGGTGGCAACCAGAATATTGAAGGTGTACTGCCCGGCGTTCGCCAATTGATGCGTCCGCAAGGTATCTGCAACAAAGGTGTTCTGACCCGCGACGGCCCGAATCGTAATCTCGCATACCGTATCTCCCACGGTAACCGCATAAACAGTTTTATTGGGGTTGAAATCCTCCGCACGTAGAATCATTATACCACTCTCACCCGACTCTGCCTTTCCGCTTATGGTAAGAGAGTCTAAAAAAGCATCCTCGTTAAAATGCTTTACCACCAGGGTATCCACCCTGGTGCAGGCGGGATCTTCGGCTGTAACCCAAATGAGAAATTTGTTTTCTTCCGGACATAACTTAACTTGAACGGTATCGTTATCTCCCGCTCCCGGCTTTATCGTATCCGGTCTTTCGGTCAGGGTAGCGCCCGTCTTTGCAAATACAGTATTTCCACTTCTTCCGTTAACAAACTTGGTAATCCAGCAGCCGGCATTCGGGTGATTCGTTTCCGGGATAATCCTAATAATCGAATCCGAATTTCCTGCGTAAGCCAT
>JAITCT010000036.1 GCA_031282925.1 Dysgonamonadaceae bacterium
GTAATGTATTTGGTTTTAAGTATCATTCTGTTATTTACTCCGTTATTGGATAATTGGCAAATACAGGATAAAATAAAAATCGGTTTGGGCGTACTCTTTGGCCTGTATGGAATCTTTAGAGTTGCGAGAGTAGCTAAAATGATTTTACGGAAAAACCGATGATCAAAAATGAATCATGAAAAATACCGGTTATACGGAATCTTCGGTATAACCGGTATTTGTATTGTATTAAACGGGAGAAAGAATAGATGAAAGTGATATTCCCATATCTGTTCATTTTATTGTTGTTGTGCGTTTCGTGCAAGAAACCGGTGAATGACGGATGGACAGATACAATGGACGGCGGCCTGATTCGCATTGCTTGTGATGAAAATTTTAAAAACTTAATGGATGCGGAAATAGCTGCATTTGAAATACGTTACGATTCGGCTTATATTATTCCCATCTATACAAATGAAACGAATGCGATTCGCTTGATGCTAGCCGATTCTGTCCGTTTTGCTTTGACAACCAGGGATATTAATCTACAGGAAAAGCAGGCGTTTGAAGACAAAAAACGGACGGTGAAAAAGTCTTTGGTTGCTTTTGATGGCGTGGTGTTAATCACCAATTTACAGAATAAGGATTCAATTATCGGGTTTCCGGATTTGAAAAAAATACTTACGGGAGCCGTCACAGAATGGTCGCAAATCAATCCTGCCTCCAATCTGGGAACAATTCGCGTCCTTTTTGAAGGTAATGAATCGGGTGTTTTACGCTATGCCATAGATTCGATTGCCGGAGGCGAAAATTTGTCTCCCAATTTATATGCGTTAAATAATAGTGCGGAAGTTATTGAAAAAGTTACGCAGATGCCTGATGCGATAGGCATGATCGGTTTTAGCCTTTTCAGTGATGAAACAAGTTCGTCATCTATGAGCTTGCAGGATAAAATCAGGCTGATGCGTGTGAGCAAAGTGGAAAATGCGACGCTTGAAAACAGTTATCTTCCGTATGCCGGCGACATTATCCACGAAAATTATCCTTTGTGGCGTCCCGTTTATGTGCTTTTGTCCGATCCGAGATCGGGTTTGTCTTCGGCTTTTAGCATTTTCGTGGTCAATGAAATAGGGCAAAAAGTAATTCAAAAATCAGGCTTATTGACAATTAACGGCTCTCACATTATGGATGTAGCCGTTCACAATGAATTTCCGAGAAAATGATAATAAAAAAATAAATAAAACGAATGATGATGAAAACGAGAACTGAGAAAACGCTTTTATTAGCGACCGTCTTGCTTGTTTCTGCGGCAAATGGTTTTGCCGGCAGCAATGAAAAAGGTATTGAGTATTACAGAGCAGGATTGTATGGCGCTGCAAAAATATATTTTATGCAGCAAAAAAATCTTTCGGCTACCAAACAAGCGGAAGCCTGCTATTATTTGGGTCAGACCTGTTATAAACAGAATCAACCGGATTCCGCCCTGTATTTTTATGAAGAAGCAGTTAAAGTTGATCCCGAATATCCTTTCGGATATGTAGGTTTGGGTGAACTGGAAGTAAAAAATAATCCGAAAAGCGCAGAAGATTTCTTCAAGAAAGCTTTCGGTTTGGCCAAAAAAGATGCTTCCATACCGACTGAAGTTGCGGGAATCTATATTGGCGAAGGAAACAGGATAAAAGCTGAGGAAGCTTTGGAAAGAGCGCGTAAAGTGAATAAAAAATATTCGGGTATTTTTGTTGCCGAAGGCGATATGCTGAAAAAAGAGGGAAAAATCGGCGATGCTTGTTCTTCATACGAAAATGCTATTCTTTTCGATATAAATGACAAAACGGCTTATTTGAGACTAGCTCAAGCCTATAAAGGTATCAATCCCGATTTGGCACTGCAATATCTGAATCAGTTGATGGAAATTGATCCGAATTATATCCCCGCTTATGCCGAAATCGGAGATATTAACTATGATAGAGGGCGTTATAAAGCAGCTCTTGAAGCTTATGAGAAATTTATTGCTGTTCCGGGTGTGCCTTTGACGCAGCATGAAAGGTATGCTTTTGCCCTGTATTTCGATGAACAGTATGATAAATCGCAGGAAGAAGTTAAATACGTTTTGTCCCAAGACCCCGATAATTCGGTTATGTATCGTATCGAAGCGTATAATAACTATAAAAATAAGAATTTTGAACTGGGACTTCAACAAATGGATAAGTTCATCCGGGATACGCCGAAGGAAAAGCATATTTATTATGATTACGTGACTTTGGGTGACCTTCAAATAGAAATGAAACAACCCGAATCGGCGATCGAAAGTTATAAAAAATCTTTGGAATTAGATTCGACAAAGACGATAGTTTATGATAAACTGGCTATTGCGGCTGAAAATGCCAAAAATTTCCCATTGGCAATTGAGTATTATGAAAAATCTTTCGAGATAAATCCCGATTTTTCTCTGATGAGCCTGTTTTCTTACGGGCAGGCCAATTTTTCGGCTGCAAGTTATTATATAGACCCTCAAACCATTGCTGCAGAAACAACACCCGAATCGGCAGCAGCAAATGACACAACTTTTAATATCTATATTCAAAAAGGAACTAAAGCATTTTCGGATGTTATCACACGAAAACCGGATACCCATTGGGGTTATTTGTGGCGGGCGAATATCAGCGCTCTGGTAGATTCTTACAACCAGTTGAGGGAAAAACCAATGACAGGCGTCGCCAAGCCTTATTATGAAGAGGCGCTCGCTTTTATGCTGGAAAATAATACGAACAGCGCAAGGAATAATGATATAATCAGTTGTTATCGTTATCTGGCTTCCTATTATTTTACTTTGGAAGATTTGACTTTGGTCGGAGAGTGTTATAAAAAAGTATTGGAAATAGCCCCGGACAATGAACAGGCAAAGAAAACATTAGACATGTTGAAAATGAAATATTGAAAAGCAAGGTATATATTGACAAAATGGCGGGTTTGTCCCGCTATTTTGTTTGTTTAAATGTTAAAAGCGTGGATAATCTCTTACCCACGCCAGGGCAAACGCATTAAAAATTGAGCAAATCAATCAAATAATCCAGACTCCACGATGCTTTGAGGCGTTTACGGCGTAAAGAACAGGATTTATCGGTATCTTTTTTTAAGATGTT
>JAITCT010000148.1 GCA_031282925.1 Dysgonamonadaceae bacterium
TATATTTTTCCCAGTGTTTGCCGGCAACAACCAGTACCGAATCGCTGATTGCCTGCCCCGAAAGGCTGGTTCCCGCAGCGCGGAAAGTAACCGCGATATGCAGGCGGTCGGCGATGGACAGCAGGCGAGAAACTTCCGTTTCGTTTGCCGCGCGAATGATTATTTTCGGGATCAGGCGGTAAAAACCGGCGTCCGTTCCATACGCCAGCCGGCGGAGTTCATCCGTATAAATCCGTTTGCGGGGGATGAAGCGGGATATTTCGGTCAGGAATTTATTGAGGTTCATTGTATGTATTAGTAAACGAGTTGACAAGTAAACGAGTAAACAAGTAAACGAGTTGACGAGTTAACAGGTAAGCTGGTAAAAAACCTTATTATCTGATAGCGTTATAAGTTTGCCGAGTCCCGTTTACTCATTAACTCGTCAACTAATTTACTTGTCAACTTGTTAACTCGTCAACTCGTTTACTTGTTTTCTCGTCAACTCAATATATCTTTTTCACTTCTGCATGTGGAAAATAATGAGCCAGTATTTCCCTGTAGGCATACCCCTTGCCGCCCATAATAGCAGCGCCGATTTGACAAAGCCCCACGCCATGCCCCCAGCCTGCTCCTTTCAGGATAAATTGCTCAGGTATCGCATCCCTGTTTTGCACCTTTTCCACAACGAAAGCCGAACTGTATAAATGCGATTCCGAAAGCGCTTTCCGGATTTCCAGTTCCTTACCTATCACAAGGCTTTGTTTTGTTCCTGCAATTTTCAGCCGTATCAGCCGTCCGGATACGCCCCGCTCCACAGGAATCAAATCCAGTATTTCCCCTGCGTCCAGCCCGATTTTCCGTAACAGTAAATCTTTGAGTTCCTTTTGGGCAAGAACGGCTTGCCAGCGGTAAAAATCCCGCGTTTCACAGTCATAACCGTTCAGCACCTGTGATAACACTTTCCTGTCATGCGTATTGCAGAAAGCCGGAGGACTGGAGAGTATCCATTTCCGGGCATTTTCTTCTTTCGTCAAATCGGTATCATAACCGCCGGGAGCAACGGGATTGTCGATAATCTTTGTCAGGTAGGGATGATTGACGGGTTCCCATACGTTTTCAAATTTCTCGGTAACGCCGCCGCAACACTTGTAAAAGCGGGCGTCACATATCGCCCCGCCATACGTCAACACTTCCCCCGACGTCTTCCGCAAGGCTTCATATACCTGTTTCGACGATGCTTTGGCAATACCCTGGTAACGCTGGCAATGGTCGTCGGCACAAACATCAAACCGGTCGTGGTCTTCCCTGTCATACCAGCGGATATAACCCTCCCCGTCAGGGATAAAAGTTTGATATTTACCGCCCTTTTCGAGTTTCTTCCTCTTTTCCGTTTGCGCCAGCAACCAGCTGCGGGAAATGACGGCATGAGCTTTCAACAATTCGAGGGACGAGCCGGCGCTCATTTCCGAAGAAATCACGCTCAACAGATAATCTTCCGGCGGCAGGATATTGACGGCCGTCAACATACCGTTATCGACGCAAATCTTCAATTTGCCTTTGAAACGCTGCGTTTCTTCCCGTTCCCAGTGAAACTGCAAACCGATAACAACGTGATGCAGTTCAAAATCGGCTTCATTCCCGTTCACCGGTTCCAGCAACACAGCATCGGTGAAAATTTGCCGTTTATCGCCCGACCGGAGGACAAAGGAAGAGGGGCCGCTAACAGTAGCCGTCCCTCCCACGTTCTCCGTTTCTTCGCCCGAGGCTTGCCTGAAACGGCCGTTCAATTGGAATTGAATGGATTTTGCGGACATAATGCCCACTTCTATTGCCGGTGTATTCATCGCGTTTGATGTGGATTTACAGGCTCAAAGGTAAGAATAATTTCTCATAGATATTACAAATTAAAATGCCTCGCACGGCGGTATTCGACAAAATTCCGACCGTTAAGTAAATGAGCCGCAGGCTACGGCTTGCCCATGTGCAGCCGTGTCGCAACAAAGGTACATTGAAGCAAACACATTCCATCCCGTACGGGATGGGGGGATGCGTGGTATTTCCGTTTTCTACCGAGCTATTGTCCCTGACGGGACAACGGTTTCAAATTGCCGCAACCGTCATTGCGGGGGCGAAGCCTGCGGTTGGTGCGAGGTTTCACCTCGCGCCAACCGGGGGAAATTTTACCGGATGTACGCATCCGATATTTATTTTTCGCCATAATGTCCCCACGCTGTAAGCAGGACAACTGTTACAATATCGTTATGAATTTCGTAAATCAACCGGTGTTTTTGCGTGATCCGGCGCGACCATTGCCCTTTCTTATCCCCCTTGATGCTTCGGGGCTTCTCTTTCCGATGGCCGGATGTTTCCTCAATATAACTCAAAAAGTTGCTTTTGCGCGGTTTTAGAGAGTTTTCCCGTCTGTCCGTTCCGGACTTGGAGTGCCGCTGTGTTAAGATGTTCGACATTTCTTTATTGGCAAAGAATAAGTCCCCCGATGGATTTATATCGAACGGATTACAATGGTATTCCATAGGGATTGACATAAATTCGTTAATCCATCCTTCTTTTTCGACATTTTTATAAAATGGGGTAAAACTGCATTTTTCCCACTCCTCCTCATTGTAAATTTTTATACTTAAATACGTTTCATAATTCCATCCCATCAACACAAATTTAAAAATCCGGTCTTCCAAGTCCTTCTCGTTCTCCTTTTTGGTAAGCAACAGCAAATCCCAGTCCGAATCGGGACGGGCATCGCCCCGCGCCTGCGAACCAAACAGGATTAAACGCTCATCGGGAATCAGTTCGCGTTTAAGTTGACGGATATTTTCGAAAATTTGCCTGTTCATAAATATATTCCTTATCGTTTTCTTTCATCCGGTAACACAAGTGAACGGCGAACAGCGAAGGGTTGTTTCGCCCTTCACTGCTCACCGTTTCGCCGGTTTCATCCTACTACTTCCATTACGTCTTCCGACCATGGACCTTCCTCCAGCCGGGGATTGATCCATGCCGCCGCCATAACGACGCGCTTTGTTTCGTCTTCGCGTTCGAAGTAGAGCGTGTGGTGCAGCCGCGTGGAAACTTCCGTACGGTAGTGCGTTTCATCTTCAAAGCGCCAGCGCAGCTTGAAGCCGTGATACTGTTTCCGTGTTGTGCTTTGCGCCGGATGCCCGTGTTCGGCGCGCATGACATAGACCGTCATTTCGTCGTGCTGCTTCGCCACTTTCACCAGGGGAGCTTCGCCCGGCCGGGGCAAAGGCTCGTGTGCATGGTGTATGCGCGAACGGAGTCCCATAACGGCAAGAGCCTCGTCGGGTACCGACAGGTTAGCTTCGAGATAATCGACAAACGGGCCGAGGGCATGTTTCAACTCGCCGAATGCAATTTTTTTGTTCGTCGAGGTGGTAAGGTTGCGTGTAGCCTTGTCGCTGTTGGCAGCGTATGCCGCCTGGGCCTTGTCGGTCAACGAATCAATTTCGTCTAACCGGTCGTTATCAAGGCGCCATGCCGTACGATGGGCGTCACACTGGGTAACGATGGTCCTTGCGTGCGCCAGAAACTGTTCATCGGGCTGCTCAAATGTGCTTTTTCTGTACATACATTCATCCTTTTAATTGTTAATACTAAATTTATTACTCTCGTGGTCGAAACCGATGCAAAAATAATAAGAATTATTTAAAATTTTGCAGTTTTTTTGAAACTATATGCCTGTTATTTTGATAAAACGCTGATTTTCAACAATAAACATATTGTGGAACGGCAATTCCTACGTAGGTTTGCGCCATTCCTGTGTAGGTTTACGGCAGACCTACGCAGGGTTATACCGTTCTTGCGTAGATTTATGGTAAACCTACATAGGTTTATGCCATTCCTGCGTAGGTTTACGGTAAACCTATGCAGGCCTGTGCCATTCCTACGCAGGTTTTGCGGCATTTCCACAAAGAGTAATTTATAATTCATTAATAAAGCTCATAATCGTTTTCCCTGCGGCATCCCAATTCAGCCGTTCTTTGTAGTCATGGAAAGCAGACAACGATAAATTTTCATACTCACCGGGGTTTTCCAACAAATGCATAATATAGTCGGCATAATCCGCAGGTGAAGCCGATAAATCAAAAGTCATACCGGTAACATTGTCTTTGATGATAGTTGTTACACCACCGGTTTTCATAGAGATACTCGGCAGACCAAACGAAGCTGCCTCGCAAAAAACTATAGGTGTACAGTCTGCACGTGTTGGTAACAGGAAAAAATGAGCATTGGTAAACAAGTCATTCAACTTCCTGCATCCCTCTGTTGTCTTCTTGCTGATAAAGCCATGATTTTCAGAAAAATCAGGCAATTCCAAATGTTCCCCGGGTCCAACAATATCCAGACGGACGGGAATATTTTTATTTCGTAGCTCCAGGGCAATTTGCACTGCTAATTCTCCACCTTTGCGCTTCCAGTCCACACCGCAGAAAAGCAAGTTGCATTGTCCGTTTAATTTATTTTTGATTATTTGTTTGACGTCTGCTTCGGTACGCGAACATTCTATATTTGCGCCGAACGGCACGATTTTTACCTTTTGCGGATTTGTACCGTAATCATTTATAGCGCTTTCTGCCGCCCAACCGGAAGAGTAAAAAATTAAATCGCAGTTTTGCAAAGCATGTTTTTCCAACTCGTTACCTGTCCTGATTGCGTATGCGGCCAGGCTGGTGAACCCCCCATAGTAGCCGATCATTGCCGCAAAAGTAGCATCGGTGTAAAACACTTTCTTTTTCGCCGTTCTCAGCAGGGCGACAGGTAAACTGCCGGGCGAAAAAACAATATCCGTATCAGCCGGCAACCGTTTCTCAATCTCTCTTGCGTATTGTTTGGCAATAGCAAAAGTCCTGTCGGCAGGAACAGACTTATGAAAAAATATGCGGCAAAAAACCCTGCGGAAAAAATCGAAGAAATTTTCTTTCGCCCGCAGATTGTCAATATATTCGATTTCTGCGCCTTGTTTTTCCAAGGCTTTTGCAATGTGATAGTTTAATCCCGACCAAGCGTGAATGTTACGGGCGCTTCCTGTTGTTACGTATGCAATCTTCATTATCTATCGAATTTTAAGTTTCGCAATTAGTGGGGTCAACGGTATTTTTACATGATTATTCATTCCAAAGCAGGTTATTCCGTTTTTTTGATTATCCAATAAGTAATCAGCGGCAGCACAAATGTTACCGGCATTACAAGGTTGGCTGAAAAAAAGGATGTTCCAAACGACATAACAAGAAAAAGAAATGAAGCAAGTCCATATCCGGTTTCCCTCTTTTTATAGAAAAAGACCATCAGGTATATGAACAATACCAAATTCAAAAAAGTTCCCAAATAGCCATATCGCAGTAACAAAACAGAATAGGAAATATCTCCCGTATCCAGCTGGACGGTTTCTCCCGACAATTCTTCCGACAAACCAATGTCAAAATCAAACATGGAACGGGTCAGTCGGGAATCTTCCGCCATCAATCCCGCACCCGTAACCATCGCTGCCGGGTTCTCCAAAAGATATTGATTGCGTTCCAGAAGATGCATGATCCGAAATGTAAATGTGGAATTTTGCATATCTTCTATATCAATTTCCGTATCAATGACATTCCCGGACATAACGTGCTGAATATCAATGTAGGTGCGGGAATGAATAAACTTATATCCGGCAAAGGTGATCAAAAACACTAAAAATACGGAAGCAACAGTCAATATTGTTATCCTTCGTAAACGGGGGAGTTGAATAATATATCCCAATGCTGCGGCAACCATGAACGAACCAATCAAACTGCGGTGGAATGCTCCAAGCAAAGCGACCACAAGTATAGCGGTTGTTACATATTTTACCGCTCCTTTAAACGGATTGCAATAAATTGCCATGAATACAAAGAAATGAAGCATATCCGGCTGATTATAGAATCTCGGTATCTTCATTCCAAACAAATCCGCCGTACTTTTTGCTCCTTCATTGAGAATCATTTCATTCAAAAATATCTGAAGAATGAACAATACGGAACAAATAACCGTTACAAGGAACAAATATTTCAATAACCTTTCCATTTGCACTTTCGGCAGATTGCGGAAAACGAAACAGGCAACCCATAAAAAGTGGTAACGGCATGTCCGGATAATTTCAGTCCAACCGACGCCGATCACGAATTTATTATAAAAAATACATCCGGCCAGAAATACACAAAACAGGAGGTACAAATAAAGCAAACGGTCAAGCTTCAAATATCCTTTTATACAAAAAGCGTCAATAACTACAATCGCGAAAAGCATGATTATCGCATAATCCATCCCTTTGGAAAAGAACATTGATTCGGTCATTTCTTCGGGGACAAGATTAAATCCGGACGTTAAAAAAAAGAAAAAGAAAAGTAGCGCCGGAATTTTATAATTCCACACATACAACCCGATAGCTATTATGGCAATAAACAAAAAAATCATGCTTCCACTAAAATTTCATCATTGTTTTACTTCCCCCAAATACCGGTAGCTTTGTTATGTATTAATTTATGCAATTGCACCGGTGCCCATATCATGCGGGGAAAATATACAACCACCGGCGACAAAATAATCCCGACTATACCCCACGCTTTCCCAAGATACCAAACTGCCGGAATAAACAATATGATTTCCATAACGGAACTGTACACTTGCAATTGGACTTTGCCGATCCCGTTTAACGGATAAATACAGGTATTTATCCAGCACAATGCGCAAACAAACAGACAAACGGCAGCAGACATCCCAAAAGAAATATCCAAATGGCCGGCTGTATCTTTCATCCAGTAATTAATCCAAAGGTAGTAGATAACAGGCGATAGAGCCAGGACAATAACCTGAACGGCAAGTAAACCGATAAAAAACCGGTGCAATTGGCGCACGGTTTGTTTCATCCATTCGTAATCATTTTGTGTATAAGCGTCCGTAAAAGAACTCCAGTACGGTAAAATTATAATCCCGACGATATTCAATGCAACGGAAAAAATTTTGAACGATATATTAAAATTGGTTACTTCTACCGGATTGGCCATCCTTTGTATCAGAAACGGCAGCGTTTGCATCACTAACAGAGAAGAACAGGATGCGATAAAAAATTTGACGCCCAAATTCATCATCCTGCCCGCCACCTTAAAATCAACGAACCGGAAGGAAGGACGCCATGCTTTATACCGGGTATTAAACAGGATAATATTGGCAATCAGTAAAACGGCCACCGGAGCAAAACCCGTTACCCACCCTAAAGAAACCAACGAAGGCGGAACCGTTTTTGTCAGGATGAAAATGCCTGCCAGCGTCAGCAGTTGTCCCAGCATGTCAAGAAACGAAGCAATGGCAGGACGTTGATCGGCTGTTATTACCATTTTTAACAAATTCAAAATAAAAGTAAGGCAAAAAGAGATGAAAATGATCCATATCAGCGCCGAAACTTCTCCGGCATAAACCACCGGTACGGTTTTGAGTATCTTAATCCAATCCAGAAAGGGATTAACCAGACAAAACAATAAAATTAATCCCAGACATATCAGGCCGAGAATGGCATAAGTAGAACTGATATACTTTTTTGCCAGCAGATTATCGCCATGCGCTTTGGCTTCCGCCAACTTGTTTTTCATTCCGCATCCCAAACCAATATCGAACAGACCAAGCCACATTACCATCGAATAGAGCGCCAGCCAAATACCGTTCCGTTCCGGATTGACATAATTGATGGTCATTGGGATGAGTATAAAGGAAATAAGTATTGTTATGCCTTTGATTGCAAAAGACGCGGCAATATTTTTCCTGGTCAAAACCGTCCTTTCGCATCCTTCGTTGAAATAGCGTGTTATTTTCTCCTTGATGCTGCCGATCATCTTTTCCGATTCCTCAAATAACTTCTAATAACAGGCAAAGAATAAATCGCCCCCACAGGCAACAGTCCGCCGAAAAACAGGACTACAAGTGCCACTTTCTTGGGATTCGGCGAAACAGGGGTGTTGACCGTATAAGGCTCGTCAATCACTTTCAGCTTGGGCAGCAGCGATACGGCTCTTAGCATCGTTTCTTCTCTTTTTTCAACCAAAAAAAGGTAAATGGTCTGTTGGATTTCCTGTTCCCTTTTCAAATCCCTGTATTGCCGTTCAACGG
>JAITCT010000173.1 GCA_031282925.1 Dysgonamonadaceae bacterium
GCTTTTGCTCAGATTCACCCGACTTGTATTCCCGTTCACGGCGAATTTCAATCGAAACTGACTTTGATGTCGGAATCGTTGCGTAACGACGGGCGTATCTGGGTTCCCAGGAAAATCGAAGACGCCGCAGCCATTCGCGAAGGCCGGTTGAAACCGACCGAAATTGCCGAAGAAGACCGTGATTATTATCTGGAAAGAAGATATCCGGCTTTCGGGAATCTGGTTCCGCGCGACGTAGCTTCGCGTGCTGCAAAGGAAAGATGCGATGCGGGATTCGGCGTTGCTTCTTCGGGCCTGGCGGTTTACCTTGATTTTTCGGATGCTATCAATCGTTTAGGTATGAAAACGGTAGAAGCTCGTTACGGCAACCTGTTCCAGATGTACGAAAAAATTACCGACCAGAATCCGTATAAAACGCCGATGATGATTTATCCGGCTATTCACTACACGATGGGTGGTATCTGGGTTGATTATGAATTGATGACGACTATTCCGGGCTGTTTTGCCATCGGGGAAGCCAATTTCTCCGACCACGGTGCTAACCGTTTGGGTGCATCGGCTTTGATGCAGGGTTTGGCCGACGGGTATTTTGTTCTTCCTTATACGATTCAAAATTATTTGTCCGACCAGATCAGCGTCCCGCATTTCAGCGTCAATTTGCCTGAATTTACAGAAGCGGAAAAAGCAGTCAAAGCGAGGATTAATAAATTAATGAATATCCGGGGAAACCGTTCGGTCGATTTCTTCCACAAGGCTCTCGGTTCGATTATGTGGGACTACGTAGGGATGGGACGTACCGAAGAATCCCTAAAAACCGCATTGGAGAAAATCAAAGCATTGAAAAAAGAATTTTGGGCAAATGTCCGCATTCCGGGCGAAGTCGGTTCGTTAAACACCGAATTGGAAAAAGCGCTCCGTGTTGCCGATTTCTTCGACGTCGGTTATCTGATGGCGCTCGACGGATTGAACAGGAATGAATCTTGCGGCGGCCACTTCCGCGAAGAATACCAGACGCTCGAAGGGGAGGCTTTGCGTGACGATACCCGATATTCGTGTGCGGCTTGCTGGCAATATGCGGGTGAAGACAAAGACCCTGAGCTTGTGAAGGAACCGCTGGATTATGAGTTTGTGGTGAGGCAGCAAAGAAACTATAAATCGTAAATTTAGTTACGAGTTACGAGTTACAAGTTACGAGTTGTGGTTTAGGAATATTGCATATTAAAATGGCAAAGACACATAAAGATTTGGTAGTTTGGAAAAAAGGTATCTTTTTGGTAAAATTGTTGTATCAATATACGCAATCTTTTCCAAAAGAGGAATTATTTGGACTTACTTCCCAAATGAGGCGATGTGTTATTTCGATTCCATCAAATATAGCTGAAGGGTGTGGGAGACATTCGGAAAAAGAATTGCTTCAGTTTTTGAATGTTGCATTAGGCTCTGCTTCAGAATTGGAAACACAGTTGATTATATCGAATGAACTTGCATATTTATCGAAAGACAAATTTGAGGAATTATGCAATTTGAATAACGAAATAATCAAAATGTTGATTTCATTAGCAAACAATATTCGTACTCATACTTGTAACTTACAATCCGTAACCCGCAACGTGTAACTTGTAACTCGTAACTCGTAACTCGTAACTTTTCAAATAACAATTAATGATGAAACAGAATAGAATATTTATTGTATGGGTGTGCGCGGTTTTGTTTTCCGCACAAACGGTTCTGCAAGCCCGGAATCCCGAACCCGTATCGCCCCGCTACGCTTTTTCCCTTGAGCCTTTGTATCTGTACAACGGCGGGTTGCGGCTGAACGTGGAAAAACGGTTGAAGCCGAAAGACTGGCTTGAGTTGAATATAACCGGTTATTATTTGCCTCACAACAAGATTGAAACCCGCGAATATCAAAGAGGCGATTATTTTACTTCCAACTCCGAGTTTGACTATATATCGGGATTAAGCGGTTTGGGTATCGGCAGCGCTTACAAGCATTACTTTTTCCGGTCTTTTTTTGTGGGCGGCGGCGCTTCATATACCCTTTACCGCGTTCAATATCCGGCTTTGGGGATGTGCAAGTACCGGGAAGGCGAACTGGATTTTTATGAGTATCAATACCTGGATTTACGGCAAATATTCAACAAGTTCACGACCCATATCTCCATAGGCGGACGTTCGTCTTTCAGGCACAGGCTGTTCATAGAATATTATTTCGGACTGGGATATGCGCACAGTTTGTACCATAGCGGCAAGGAGGCATACAACCGCTCTCCTTTCGGGTTCGGGCACACAGGGGCATATCCGGCAACCGGCATTAAGATAGGATTCAATATCCGGTAAATAAAATGAATCGGGAACAGTCGAAGCTGGCATACAAAGAAGCCTTGCAATTCATCCCCGGCGGAGTGAACAGTCCCGTCAGGGCCTTAAAGGGTGTGGGCGAACAGCCCCTGTTCGTCGGAAAAGCCGAAGGCGCGGAATTAACGGACGTTGACGGCAACCGCTTTACGGATTTTTGCCTTTCCTGGGGCGTATTTATCTTAGGCCACAACCATCCGCAGGTAAACAAAGCCGCGATGGAAGCCATCTCAAACGGAACAAGTTACGGGATACCTTCTTTACAGGAAACCGAATTAGCCCGCCGGGTATGCGAAAGCCTGCCCGGTATGGAGCGGGTAAGGTTTGTAAGTTCTGGCACCGAAGCCGTCATGTCGGCCGTCAGACTTGCGCGGGGCTTTACAAACCGCCCCGTCATTGTCAAGTTCGACGGGTGCTACCACGGCCATGTCGATCACCTGCTGGTAGCGGCAGGCTCCGGCGCGGCGACTTTGGGAAGCGCTTCGTCCGCAGGCGTCCCCGGCGAATTTGTATCGCATACAGTCAGTTTGCCTTTCAACGACAGGGAAGCCCTTCAAACCGTCTTCCGGGAAAAAGGCGACCGGATTGCCGCGGTAATCGTAGAACCCGTACCGGCCAATATGGGCGTAATCAATCCTGCGGACGGCTTCCTGCATCAATTACGGGAATTGACCGGACAAAGCGGCGCCCTGCTGATTTTCGACGAAGTGATTACCGGCTTCCGGCTCTCGCCGGGCGGAGCGCAGGAAACGTTTGGCGTTATTCCCGACCTGACAACCGTCGGGAAGATTCTGGGGGGAGGATTTCCGGCAGCCGCCTTTGGCGGCAGGGCGGACATTATGTCGCGCCTTGCGCCGGACGGACCGGTTTACCAGGCCGGTACCTTATCCGGCAATCCGGTTGCAATGAGTGCGGGCATTGCAACCCTGCAACTCCTGTCGGAAGAAGGATTCCACGCAAACTTAAACCGGAAAGCCAGCCGCTTCATCCGCCGGCTGGAAAGCATTGCGGCAGGCAAAGGCGTCCGCATCAATTCGCAGGGAAGCATGTTTACCCTGTTCTTTTCCGACAGCGAGGTTAATTCCTTTGAAGATGCGAAGCAAACGGATCATGCCGCATTCGGCAGGTTTTTCAGGTACATGCTGCAAAACGGGTTCTATATCTCGCCCTCCCCGTTTGAAGCCTGTTTCATTTCTGCAGCGCACAGCGACGGGGAGCTGTGCAGGTTTATTGAGGCCTTCGACAAGTTCTTTTGCTAATTACGGGGGAGCAGTGCAAGTTTATTGAGTTAATTCTTTTTTTGAGGTGCTGTTTTTTTAGCATGTACGTTGATGAACTATGGAACCGGCATCCCGCAGAGATGCACAGTTCGGTAAAAAATAATGTCCCTGTCCACACCCTGCTTTAATCCCTAATGGGATTTAATGGCAATAAAAAACAGCACCTCAAAAAAAAGAATTAACCATACCAATAGAGTGGTAATGTGAATACCATTAGAATGGTAATGCGAATACCATTAGAATGGTAATGCGAATACCATTAGAGTGGTAATGCGAATACCATTAGAGTGGTAATGCGAATACCAATGGTTAATTCTTTTATTATCCTCTTTCTGTTCCAGAGCATCAATCCCAAAGTCAGCAACGCAAGGATGACAGGTCCTGTAATCTTAATACTTGCCGTCAGGTGATAGATAATCCAAGCCAGAGGACTTGCCGCAAAATCCAACGCAGCCGCTTCGGAAAAACCGTCGGGTATTCTTACTGCAGCATCCCGGGTATGCGCATATACATCATGCGCCGCAAGGGAAAAATGCGGAGCAAGGTTCGTTACTAAATAGACGCCGCCTGCCAAAATAACCAAACCTATTATAAACGATTTGACAACATTGCCCTTTGTTATGGGCAAAATAAGAGGAAACAGATAAAACATCCCGGCTAACGACGCCAACGGGAGGAATTCGTTTCCGGGAAGTATCACGGCTAAAAGAATAATTACAGGTATTAACAGCAGCGACACGACTAATGTAGTGGGATGCCCAATCACCAACGCCGGACTCATGCCAATATATAATCCTGCGCTTTTCTTGAATTTCCGAGCAATGAGTTGTTTGGTGGCGTCCGAAATGGGCATTAATCCTTCAATGAATAATCCCGTGATACGTGGAATCAATTCCATAACCGCTCCCATCTGTATGCCCAGCATCAGGATTTTTTGCACTTCGTATTGAGCCAATATGCCTATTCCCGTACCCACAATTACACCAAGAAATAAAGGTTCTCCCAGCAATCCGAATTTCCGTTTAAGACCTTCCGCATCAATATCCACTTTATTAATACCGGGAATCATATCCAACCCTTTGTTCAGCACCATGGCTATCGGGGCAAAGCCTCCGCTGAAAGGGTGAGGTATGGATATTCCATCCATCTTATTATAGAAGCGCTGGAAGCGTGAAGCCATCCAATCTGCAATAACAAGCGTTATAATGTAACATGTTATTGCGGAAAAGAAGCCCAGTAGAATACTGTCTGTTACATAATAAGCCAACGCGCCTATAAATGCAAAGTGCCAATAATTCCACAAATCAATATTGACTGTTTTAGTTGTTTTAGTCAAAAGCATTAGTAAATTAACGCCTAAACAAACCGGAATCACCAAAGCGCCTATTGATGTATTATACGCAATACTCGCAGCAGCCGGCCAGCCCATATCAAATACTTTTAATTGCAAATTATAAATATGTACTACTTTATTCAGAGCAGGTCCCAGGGCGCTCGTGAGCAATGCCGTTATGATTGACAAGCCAATAAAACCCACCCCCACAAGCAAACCGCTTTTCACCGCTTTGCCGGATTTGATGCCGATGCAGATACCCAACAGGGTAAACAGGACAGGCATCATTACCGGAGCGCCCAGACCTATTACATAACCGAAAGATGCCTCTAAAGCAGAACCGAATGATTCAAAATTCATATTCCTTATGTGTTTTTGTTAATACTTATGATAATATCTAATGTTTTTTTACAAATATCTGTTATTTTCGCCCATTCTTTAGCCGCAATCACTTCCTTTGGGAAAAGACCGGAGCCAATACCCACACAAGCCACGCCTGCATCAAACCACTGCTTCAAATTATTTTCTGCCGGTGTTACGCCTCCTGTAACCATCACATTTGTCCATGGCATGGGCGCTTTCACACTTTTCACAAACGAAGTCCCCAGTACATCTCCCGGAAATATTTTAACGATTTCCGCTCCCGATTCTTGAGCAAAACCTATTTCGGATACCGTTGCACAACCGGGAATATACGCAATTTGGCGTCTGTTGCATACTTTAAAAATTTCGGGATTCAGGAGTGGCCCTACTATAAAATTTGCTCCCATCTGTATATAAAGGGAAGCCGTTGCCGCATCAACGACAGAGCCTATGCCCATTATCATTCCGGGACATTCTTTGGTAGCCCATTTATTAAGTTCTCCAAATATTTCATGGGCAAAATCTCCACGATTTGTAAACTCAAAAACCCTGACGCCACCTTCGTAACAGGCTTTTGTTACTTGCCTGGCGATTTCTAAATCCTTGTTATAAAACACAGGCACCATTGCTGATTCCAGCATGGTCTGAAACGCTTTTATCCGGGTATATTGTGCCATCTCTTTTTTGTTTTTATACATTACCGTTCTTATGGTTGCTTGCCAATGTAAGCAAGGATGCCTCCGTCAACATACAACACATGCCCGTTCACAAAATCGGATGCCTCAGACGCAAGGAAAACGGCCGGCCCTTGTAAATCTTCCGGCGTTCCCCAGCGTGCGGCAGGCGTTTTTGCAATAATGAAGGAATCGAACGGATGACGTGACCCGTCGGGCTGCTTTTCTCTTAACGGCGCTGTTTGCGGCGTTGCGATATAGCCGGGGCCGATACCGTTACACTGGATGTTGTATGCGCCGTATTCGGAAGCAATGTTGCGCGTGAGCATTTTCAGTCCGCCTTTGGCTGCGGCGTAAGCGGAAACGGTTTCACGTCCGAGTTCACTCATCATGGAGCAGATGTTGATGATTTTTCCGTGTCCTTTCCTGATCATGCCCGGAATAACTGCTTTAGAAACAATAAACGGACCGTTCAAATCCACATCAATCACCTGGCGAAATTCTTTTGCCGACATTTCGTGCATCGGAATACGCTTAATGATGCCGGCATTGTTGACAAGGATATCTATTGTGCCGACTTCCTTTTCAATGCGGGCGACCATAGTCTCCACATCATCTTCATCGGTTACATCGCACACATAGCCTTTCACGTCAATACCTGCTTCCTTATATGACGCCAGTCCTTTATCAACCGCCTGTTGATTGATGTCGTTGAACACAATTTTTGCGCCTGCTTTTGCAAATGCACTTGCAATGGCGAAGCCAATGCCATACGATGCTCCTGTTACAAGAGCAATTTTTTCGTTTAATGAAAATTGATTTAACATGATTTTATAATTTTTATCTTAATACACGCCCGGAGCCGTCTCCTTTCATCAGGGTTTCCACTTCCTGTATGCCGGCAAGGTTGAAATCTCCATAAATGGTATGCTTCAACGCCGAAGCCGCCACTGCAAAATCAAGCGCCGCCTGGTCGTTGCCTGTGTGAGTCAGCAAGCCGTAGATTAATCCGCCCATGAACGAATCGCCGCCGCCTACTCTGTCTACGATATGAGTAATGTCGTAGCGTTTGGACTGATACAATTTGTCGGAATACAGACATCCGCCCCATGTGTTGTGATTTGCATTGATTGAGCCGCGAAGCGTAATGATAATTTTTTTAGCCCGAGGGAATTTTGTCATCAACTGCGTACAGACGGATTCAAATTCGGTAGCATCCACTTCGCCGCCCGTATTGTCCGCATCAAAGCCTTCGGGTTTGATGCCAAAGACCTTTCCGGCGTCTTCTTCATTCCCCAAAATAATATCGCATCCCGCTACTAATGCGGGCATCACCTCCGAGGCGGTTTTACCATACTTCCAAAGATTTTTGCGATAATTCAAATCGGTTGAAACGGTTACATCCATTTCATTGGCAATCTTAATGGCTTCATGACAGGCGTCGGCTGCACTTTGAGATATGGCAGGCGTTATTCCTGTCCAATGAAACCACTGTGCATCCTTAAATACCTCACGCCAGTTAACCATTCCCGGTTTAATCTCAGAAACGGCGGAATGAGCCCTGTCATAAACAACTTTAGAGGCACGGGAAACAGCCCCTGTTTCCAAAAAATAGGTACCTAACCTGTCTCCGCCCCTGACAATACCGCTAACACCTACATTGTATTTTCTTAATTCGGAAATACACCATTCCGCAATATCATTTTTTGGCAAGCGCGTTACAAACTCCGTTGGTATGCCATAGTTGGCAAGCGATACTGCAACATTAGCCTCACCGCCTCCGAAAGAGGCATTCAAATTCTCTGATTGTATAAACCGCCGGTAGCCGGGCGTTGAAAGCCGGAGCATGATTTCTCCAAATGTTACTGCTTTTTTCATATCAATATATTTGTTACAGTTAAAATTCTCTGTCAATTTATTACTAACGGAACCGTCAACACTGATACCTGCTGTGCCGGCATATCCGAAACGCCTTCGCCGTCTGTCTGGCGTACTTGTTGAACATATAGTTGCAATATCCGTTTATCTTTCCACAATTCGGTATCATAAGTAGGCTCCCATTCGCCGACACCGTATTCGGTAAGGTCGCCGACCGACCACTGATTCCCCTGAATATCCGTGCAGGCAGCCATCGAAACCTTTTTTCCGCGTTCTTCATCCCTGAAAATAAGGACGATTTGCTTTTCCCCTTCCGCTTCGTTCACCACTATTTGCGGACGGGAAACGGGAATGGATTTGGTGCCGCCTCCTTTCAGGGAGAACGCTGTTTTCCGGAAACTCGTATTCAGTGTTTGCCACTTATCTTCGTTTTGACAGATAACGTAATACTGTGGAATGTCGCTGTCCTGCTCCCGAAAATAGGTGGCAATATAGGGATTGCCTGCATTGTCGGCGGTCATGGACGTTTGGTTGATTAATTCACTGCTTTGCGGGATGCGGCAGACGTATTCGGCGGTTGCGGCGGTGATGGGCAGCCGGTATTTTTTCCCTTGTGCATTTTCCCATGTTTGACCGTTGTCGCGGGAACGGGCGTAGCACATATCATGATTGGAGCCTACATCCGGCGTTTCGCGCCAAACCCATGAAAGATGAATTGTTCCCGCCGCATCTACGCAAGTTTGCCAATAAGCGTTCCTTTGTCCTTCGCCGTCAATCAGATTTTCGTGTAGCCGTTGCCATTGCTTTGTTTGAACACCGTACCTGTTCATCGCCAAATTGCCTTTTCCCGATTGTCCGTCGCGATACATGAAAATCAGGTTACCATCGGACAGTTTGTAAAATTCGGGATAAGTAACATTTTCTTCCGATACGGCGGTCATTGCTTGCTTATTGCCCAAATCAAGCGACAAGGGCGAGAGGCTGCGGGCGTAATTCAAAGGATTGCCGTGATGATTCCAACTGACGTGCAGATAACCTTCGCCATCGGTCATAATGCTGATAGAATTGTGCGCGTCGCGGATATTTCCGGTATATTGCGTTTGCCGGATTTCCCACTGTTCGTCATTGCGTTTTCTTTTAGCCAAACAAAGGTAACCTTCGGGATTATAGTACGCCATAAACTGTACGTCGCCGTGGGTTACCAAAGCGTTTTTACGGAAAATAACGGTATTGATGGAATTGCCTGCCCATGCCTGCGGCTGGGTTTCGTTCATATGCTGCAATATCACCCCGCCTTCCGGTTGTATTTCCAAGGTAATTTCTCCATTTTTTTTGATGTTTACTTCCATTAGCTGCGGCGAACGGTCTTTCCTGTCCGAATAAAGCGAAACGCTTGTATTTTCAAACATCGGGAGCTTCACTTTCAACTTCTTCACTTCTTTTTCGGCATTGATAGCTGCCACATACCATTTTTCTCCGTTCCGGCGTGCCAGTACAATGTATTTTCCCGGATATCCGTCAATAAAGACCGTTTCATCCCATGTTGTAGGGATTTCTTTCATAAAATCAATGACAAAAGCCGGATACTCGGTCAGGTTGTTTGGCGCTATCGCAAAATTCTGTACCGGCGTTTGAAATAAAACGGCTGTTGCCAACTGGAAGGTTTCGGTGGTTTTCCGGGTGGTGCCGCCATCATTATTCCGGTTGTGCCGCTTATTCAACAATACCGGGCCGAAATCCATTGCGGCCACGCTATTGCGGATAAACGGGTGTAAACAGGCATTGTATGCTTCCCGGTCGTTGAAATGCTGACTGAAAATCAGATTTTCGGAAGCCAGTACCGCTTCACTTCCCACAAAATTCGGATACATGCGTTCCCATCCGCGCGGGACTGTGCATCCGTGGAAAATAAC
>JAITCT010000199.1 GCA_031282925.1 Dysgonamonadaceae bacterium
GGGCGGCTTTTCCGCTACAAGTGCAATGACAACCGGCGCCTGGCGGACAAAAGAGAACGATCCTCTCATCATCTTATGAGCAGCATCCGCTACGCGATTTTTCGTTTCCGTATCATCTGTCACCACAAAAGTCCAACTCTGCGCATTGTTTGCCGACGGCGACAGTCTGCCCGCCTCAAGACACTGTTCGATTTTTTCTTTCTCAACCGCCCTGTCCTGATAGGCACGGTTGCTTTGACGTAATTTTATCAAATCTTTAAAGTCCATTATTTTTATGTTTTATAAAATTCTTTTTTGTGTATTTATTTTATTTTTGTTCTAATATTAACATTTTCCAGTTCTCGCTCAATGTCTTCAACAGACGGTAATTGTGACTTTATATCTTCGGGAATAGCATCTGTTAGTCGATATTCGCTAATACCCATTGGTTTATGAATATCGCGCAAAGCATATTCCACATCAATTTTGTTTTTCTTTTTGCAAAGCAAAATGCCGATTGTAGAATTATCGCCCACTTTGCGCAACTGACTGTCAACTGCCGACAGATAATAATTCAGTTTTCCTGCATATTCGGGCTGAAACTTGCCGGATTTCAATTCGATAACAATATAACAACGCAAATCCACGTGATAGAAGAGCATATCCAAAAAATGGTCGGTATCGCCGATTTCTATTTTATATTGTCTGCCAAGAAAGGCAAAACCTTTGCCAAGTTCAAGCAGAAATTTCGTGATATTTTTTGCCAGTTCGTCTTCTATTGCCTTTTCCAATGCATCGTTTTCCAAACCAAGAAAATCAAAATTGTACGGGTCTTTCAGAATTTGAACAACAAATTGAGATTGCTGTGCAGGCAAAGTTTCGGCGAAATTATGCGTTAAATTTCCGATTTTTAAATGATAATTATTCTCAATTTGAATTTCCAATGTATCCCTGTCCCAAGCATTTTTTGCTGTTTCGATTACGTAAAATTCTGCTGTTTCAACATCTTTGATTTTGCTAACAATTAATCGATTGTGTCCCCATGGAATTTGTGCCACGGCATGTGGCACAAATTGATATTTCGCAGAATAGAACTTGTACCACTGAAGGATAGCATAAAC
The DNA here is from genome assembly GCA_031282925.1 of Dysgonamonadaceae bacterium. Lineage (GTDB taxonomy): Bacteria > Bacteroidota > Bacteroidia > Bacteroidales > Azobacteroidaceae > Azobacteroides. Next base: position 1,101 of record JAITCT010000199.1, read on the forward strand.
ATTCCGGCGTGAAAATCCTTTTATTTCTGGAAATTCGTGTTTCAATTCTTCAGCAATTTTCTCAACAAAGCTGCTTCCCCAATTTGAATTTTGCTGTTTTTCGACAATATCACGCCCTATTTCCCAATACAATTCCAGAATTTGCGAATTGATAGAAAAAACAAGTTTGTTTCTTGCAGTGTGGATTTTGCTTTTCAAAGTTTTAATCCATGTTGTAAAATCGGTCATGTTTATTGCTGTTGTATTTTTATTCATAATACATTCTTTTATATTTTTCGTCCGATGTAAAACACATATCCATAATACTGTCTGTATTTTGAATACAGTTCCACCTCCTGCCTCATAAATGCGATAAAATCCTCAACAGTTTTATTTCCCGCATGTTTTTTCAAAAATTCTTCCTGCCGTGCTTTTTGAGGAACAAAATAGTTATCCGCACAGCTGACGTCATGCGGGATGCTGCGCGGAATCAATCATTTCTACTCTACAGGGCTTTAATCCTTGACAGGATTATTTAAATAATTTTTATCTGTCTGTGTGTAATTGAATAATTTCGCGTATATTTGCACCCTGATTTTAAATTTATATAATCTTCCGATAATATTATGTTTGAAAATTTAAGCAACAGGCTTGACATATCATTTAAGCTTTTAAAGGGCGAAGGCAGAATCACCGAAATCAATGTGGCGGAAACGCTGAAAGATATTCGTAAAGCATTGTTGGAAGCCGACGTGAATTACAAAGTAGCCAAAACGTTTACCGATTCCGTCAAGGAAAAGGCTATGGGTCAAAACGTGCTTACGGCGGTGACGCCAAGCCAGCTGATGGTGAAAATAGTCCACGACGAATTAACGGCTTTGATGGGTGGCGAAACAGTCGGCATCAACTTGAAAAATAAGCCCTCCGTCATTTTAATGTCGGGCTTGCAAGGCTCCGGTAAAACCACTTTTTCCGGTAAATTAGCCAAAATGTTGAAAAGCAAAAAGGGCAAAGATCCTCTGCTGGTTGCCGGCGATATTTACCGTCCGGCAGCTATTGAGCAATTAAAAATTCTCGGCGAACAGATCGGCGTGCCTGTTTATTCCGAACCGGAAAACAAAAATCCCGTTCAAATAGCGCAAAATGCGATCAAACAAGCCAAACAAACGGGCGCCGACGTGGTGATTATTGATACCGCCGGCCGTCTGGCTATTGACGAACAGATGATGAACGAAATTGCAGTCGTAAAAGCAGCCGTAAAACCCGATGAAATCCTATTCGTTGCAGACGCCATGACCGGCCAGGACGCCGTCAATACCGCTTTGGAATTTAACAGCCGCCTGGATTTCCAGGGAGTTGTACTTACCAAATTAGACGGTGATACCCGCGGCGGAGCCGCGCTGTCCATTCGCTCCGTTGTCAATAAACCTATCAAATTTGTAGGTACGGGCGAAAAAATGGACGCCATTGACCTCTTCCACCCCGACCGTATGGCCAACCGGATTCTCGGCATGGGCGACATCGTTTCGCTGGTAGAACGGGCGCAGGAACAGTTCGACGACGACGAAACCCGCCGCCTGCACAAAAGAATCGCTAAAAACCAGTTTGACCTCAACGATTTCCTTGCGCAAATTCATCAAATGAGAAGAATGGGTAACCTGAAAGAATTAACGTCATTGATTCCGGGATTGGGAAAAGCCGTTAAAGATGTGGATATTGACGAGAAGGTTCTCTATAATGCCGAAGCCATTATTTATTCAATGACGCCTGCCGAACGAATCAATCCAGAAATCTTGAACGGTTCACGCAGGGCGCGTATTGCAAAAGGCAGCGGAACAGCAGTTTCCGATGTAAATCAATTACTCAGGCAAGTGGAGAATACCCGGAAAATGATGAAGATGATGACAACGGCTAACATTCCGGGGAAAAACGCCTTTATGAAGAAAAAAAGATGAAAAACTTTGGCAAGTTACGCGAATCCGGCTACTTGTAACTCGTAACTAACAAGATTCACCCAATGAAATTAATTGACGGAAAAGCAATAGCCGCACAAATCAAATCGGAAATCGCCGGAGAAGTAAAACAAATCCTTGCTGCCGGCGGAAAACGGCCGCATCTGGCGGCCATTTTGGTCGGCCACGACGGTGGCAGCGAAACATACGTGGCAAACAAGGTGAAAACATGCGATGAAATCGGCTTTAAATCCACCTTGATTCGTTACGAAGACGATATTACCGAAGAAACCCTGTTAAACAAAGTCAACGAACTGAATCACAATCCCGATATTGACGGATTCATCGTACAGCTTCCGCTTCCCGGACATATCTCCGCACAGAAAATAATTGAAGCCATTGATTACAGAAAAGATGTGGACGGATTTCATCCGGTCAACACAGGACGCATGGCCATCGGATTACCCTGTTTTGTTTCGGCTACGCCGGCCGGGATTATGGAATTGATAAGGCGATACGGGATTGAAACTGCGGGCAAACATTGTGTGGTACTGGGACGCAGCAACATTGTCGGAAAACCGGTCGCTTCGCTGCTGATGCAAAAAAGCAGCCCGGGCGATTGCACCGTTACGGTTTGCCACAGCCGCACCAAAGATATCTGTAAATATTGTTTGGACGCCGATATTATTATAGCCGCTTTGGGTTCGCCGGGCTTTCTGAAAGCCGGCATGGTGAAAGAAGGCGCTGTCGTAATTGACGTCGGTACGACGCGGGTTCCATCCGTTCAAACCCAGTCGGGCTTCAAGCTGAAAGGAGATGTGGAATTTGATGAAGTTGCTCCCAAATGCTCATATATAACTCCTGTTCCCGGAGGAGTAGGACCAATGACTATTGCATCCTTGATGAAAAATACTTTACTTGCGGCGAAAAAAATCATTTAAATTCACAGTGCTTGTTGATTAAAACGGCAAGATTTCTTACATGAACAAAAATCGGGAAAAAATTATGCTTCGCACCTCCTGGATCAGTGTAACAGGCAATGTTTTACTGTCCACGTTAAAAATCGTTGCAGGAATTGTTTCGGGCAGTTTGGCCGTATTGAGCGACGGTTTGGATTCGGCTTCCGACGTTTTTACTTCTTTGGTCATATTGATTGCAACTCCCATCATCAGCCGCCCTCCCAATTCAAAGTTTGTGTATGGGCATGAAAAAGCGGAAAATATTGCTTCTACGGTGCTGTCGTTTGTGATTTTCCTTATGGGCGGACAAATGTTCATCACTTCTATCGGTAAAATTTTCCGGAGGGAAATTTCCGAACTTCCTTCTACGATAGCGATTTGGGTAACGATAATATCAATTGCCGGTAAGTTGTTGCTCGCGCTTTACCAGTTCCGGCAGGGGAAACGGGTAAATTCGTCCTTGCTGAGAGCCAATGCCGTCAATATGCGGAACGACGTGATTATTTCGGGAGGCGTTTTATTGGGACTGGGTTTTACATTTCTGCTTAATATGCCGATTCTTGATCCGATCATTGCCTTGTTAATCAGTATCTATATCATCTATTCCGCCATTGGCATCTTTCGGGACGCCAATGTGGTTTTGATGGACGGAATGCGGGATACGACTATCTACCGGGAAATCATCGGTGCCGTTGATAAAGTGCCGGACGCATCGAATCCGCACCGCATTCGATCCAGCCATACCGGAAACCTGTACAATGTGGTGTTGGATATCGAAGTTGACGGCAACCTTTCATTGATTGAGGCGCACCGGATTGCCCAAAAAGTGGAAGACGCCATCAAAGCATCGGTTGATAATATCTATGATATTGTCATCCACGTTGAACCGAAAGGGGTTAAGCATTGCGAGGAAAAATACGGTGTTAATAAAGATAATCTGTAATCCGTTTCCCGACTTCGGACGTTTTATACGCTTTCCCGCCTGCGGCAATATCTTCCGTAACAATTTTTTCGGCCAAAGAAGCATCAACCGCTTTGCGGACAGCTTCCGCTTCTGCCTGTAAATCAAAAGCATATTCAAACATTAATGCAACCGAAAGAATAGTCGCCAAAGGATTGGCAATATCTTTCCCCGCAGCCTGCGGATAAGAACCGTGAATAGGCTCAAACACGGAAGTATGGACGCCGATGGACGCCGACGGTAACATTCCCAGCGAACCGGTAATTACGGAAGCCTCGTCGGTCAGAATATCACCGAACATGTTTTCGGTAACCATCACGTCGAAACGCTTCGGCCATTGGATAAGTTGCATGGCGGCATTGTCCACGAACATGTATTCGGTTTCTACTTCGGGATATTCTTTTTCCAGTTTTTGCGCTACCTCTCGCCAAAGCCGCGAAGTACAAAGCACATTGGCTTTATCAACAACCGTCAGTTTTTTCCTGCGTTTAAGCGCGTAACCGTAAGCCAGACGAATGATCCGTTCGATCTCTTCCACAGTGTAAACGCAAGTATCGTAGGCCGTTTCCCCATCTTCGCTCCTGCCCTGCGGACGACCGAAATAAATTCCGCCCGTCAGTTCGCGGATACACATAAAATCGGCGCCGGCTACCAAATCGGTTCGCAGGGGCGATTTGTGAATCAAAGAGGGGAAAGTCGTTACCGGTCGGATATTGGCATACAAACCCAATTGTTTGCGCATGGCTAACAAACCTTGTTCCGGGCGCACTTTCGCCAAAGGGTCATTGTCGTATTTCGGGGAACCGATAGCACCGAACAAAACGGCGTCCGAATCCATACAAAGCGCATGTGTTTCGGGCGGATACGGATTTCCTGCGGCGTCAATGGCGGCAGCCCCAACCAGGGCTTCCCGGTAAACCAGTTCATGTCCGAATTTTTTGCAAACCGCTTTGGCCGCTTCCAAAGCCTGTGCAACAATCTCCGGGCCGATTCCGTCGCCCGGTAAAACAGCTATTTTTAGTTTCATTATTCTATATAATTTATGAGTTGACGAGTTAACAAGACTCGTTAACTTTATTCCTGGAAAATTCAATATATCTCGGCACGGAAGGCACATAACTTTCGTCGTCCCACAAGGTGCTGGTAATCATCAAATCGGCGCTGTAACGGTTGCAAGCGATAGGTACATTGTGAACTCTGCACTGGCGGAGCAACATCTGTATGTCGGCTTCGTGAGGCTGCGGATTCAAATCGTCAATCAAAAATATAGCCAGATTGATTTCATTCCGCACTACCATAGCCGCTATTTCGGCGTCGCCGCCAAAAGGACCGGAGTTTACGCAAACGATTTCGGCCTGAATATCTTTTTCATCAAACTCCCGTTTAATCAAATTTCCGGTTGTTCCGGTACAAACCATTTTGTGTTTCGACAAAGTCGCTGCATTGAAAACCGCCCATTCCACCATGTCGGCTTTGCGGCGATCGTGCGCCACAATTGCGATGGTCAATTTCTTTTTCATCATTATCTAAATTAATATTCAGCGGGCAAAGGTAACACTTATTCATTACATAGGCAACAAGCGGAAATCCCGCAATCAGGGAGTGAAATTACGAATTACGGGGGAAATTGACGATTGATAATTAGGAGAATTACTCAGCCTCACTGCGCCATTGCGATCCGTAAGGCGAAGCAAAGGGGGGCACACACGGGTGCGCCCCTACTTAATTCGTAATTTCACTGAATTGCTTCAGGCTAACGCCTTCGCAATTGTAAAAGTCAACTAATTCGTTACATGTTTGCGCGTTTGGCAGGCGGGATATTACCGATAGCGGAATGAGGTCTATGTTCATTATAGTAGAC
>JAITCT010000229.1 GCA_031282925.1 Dysgonamonadaceae bacterium
CAACGAAAAGAATCCGATTATCATTCCCCGGGAAGAAGTCCGCTTCTGGGTGCGTAAAATCAATCCGGTAGGGAAGGACAATATCCATCTGCGTACACAGATGGCGGGTGAGATTCCGCATTTCCTGCATTTTCTCCTAAACCGGAAACTTTCCACCCGGAACGAGTCCCGGATGTGGTTCACTCCGGATGTACTTGAAACGCCTGCTTTGCAGAAAATCAAGAAATACAATACCAACAAAATAGAAATGGAAATGGCAGGCTATTGCCGCGACATTATGGAACGGCTCGGACAGGACAGCGTATGCAGCTGTCGGATTGTTTTGCAGTGATTCAGTGGTATCAATATTTGATTGAAGTAAAATTTACCTGGGCGTTAATGTCGCACAAAGAAGAAAAAGAGGAACAGCAAAATCCTTATGATTCAATTGGTAATGCAAAGTTATTATTGGTTTCTATTGAACGGAATACAGGCGCATGGGGTTATCTGTATCAGAAATTCAGAGAGGATGAAGATGAAATTTTGGATATTCTTGTTTTACTGCAAAAAATAGCCAGGCAAGTAGAACAGGTTTTCCCAGACGCAAGAGGATTTATACGTCAGGGATTAAGCGAATAACAATACTTTATAATATTTTGTATTACAGCTGATTAATAGCATTATAAAAATAAGTGTCTATTCTTGTAATTCTCATAAATTTAGTTTATTTTTGTGCTGAGTTATTTGAAATCAATGGAAAAACGAAGCAAGATGAAGCTGTTCGCTCGTTTCTATATCGTTACCCATTTATATTTTCCTTTTGAACTAAAACCTGTTTTTTAGGGGTTCGCAAAGAATTTTTTCGTACTTTTGCACTGAAATTATTAATTTAATAGAAAACATGAAAAAGAACATTTTGTATTCTTTAATTTGCTAATGCTTTCTCTGCGCAGCGCAGACTGCATCCAATATCATCAGTTAAGATGGATGTGTCGGCGAAAATCCAACAACATTTACCTCTGCGAAGCGACTGAGGATAAAAAACATAAAATCATGAAAGAAATACTCAACAGACTATTCGAACATCAGTACTTGACTCGCGGCGAAGCTAAAGAAATTCTGACCAATATGGCCGAAGGCAAGTACAACGACAGCTTGATTGCTGCCTTTATCACCGTTTATTTTATGCGCAGCATCAGCGTGGACGAAATCCTCGGTTTCCGCGAAGCGCTTTTGGAAATGCGGGTGAATGTGGATGAATTAAGGGATTATAATCCCATTGACATTGTCGGCACGGGAGGAGACGGTAAAAATACGTTCAACATCTCCACCGCCGCCTGTTTCGTAACCGCAGGAGCGGGTTACAAAGTCGTAAAACACGGTAATTTCGGGGCGACCTCGGTGAGCGGGGCTTCCAATGTGATGGAAGAACACGGCGTGAAATTTACCAGGGATACGGACATACACAAAAAATCTTTGGACACGGCCAACATTGCTTATTTGCATGCCCCGCTTTTCAATTTGGCATTGAAAACGGTAGCTCCGGTGCGGAAAGCCTTGGGTGTCCGGACTTTCTTTAATATTTTAGGCCCGATTGTCAATCCTTTGACACCGAAACGGCAGGTTTTGGGCGTTTATGACTTGAAAATGGCGCGTCTGTACAATTACATTTACCAGGAAAGCGGCAACGATTTTTCGATTGTTCACAGTCTTGACGGCTACGATGAAATTTCTTTGACCGATACGTTTAAAATCATCAATAAATCGGGGGAAACCATTTATACGCCGGACAGGCTGGGATTCAAAAAAGCCGTTCCAGAAGAATTGTTCGGAGGCAATACGCCGGCAGAGGCTGCCCGGATTTTTGACGACATTCTGAACAACCGGACTACGGATACCCGGAAAAACGTAGTAATCGCCAACGCGGCAATAGCGATTCAAACCATTGAACCTCAGTTGGATTTGCAGGAATGTATCGCAAAGGCAAAAGAGTCCCTGGAATCGGGAAAGGCAAAAACCGCTTTGGATAAATTTTTGGCAATCAACAGTTAAGTGGAAAATATACTGCAAATAATCTGCGACAACAAACGGAAGGAAGTTGCCCGCCAGAAAGAGGCGGTACATATTTCTTTCCTGGAATACATGACGGGCTTCCGGAAAAGGGAAAAAGTCTCTTTCAGGCAGGCTTTGGCGACCTCCGGTTCGGGCGTTATTGCGGAATTTAAGAGGCGTTCGCCTTCCAAAGGATGGATTCATCCCGACGCTGATGTTGCGGACATTGTGCAGGCTTACGAGGCGGCGGGGGCGGCGGCGGTTTCCTGCCTGACGGATGAGAAATTTTTCGGAGGCGGGTTTGAAGATTTCAAAAAAGCGCGTGCCGCAATTAACCGTATCCCGTTGCTGCGTAAGGATTTCATCGTTGATGAATACCAGATTTACCAGTCCAAAGTAATGGGTGCGGACGTGATTTTACTGATTGCCGCCTGTTTGACGCAGGAAGAAACCGTTCATTTTGCCGAAATTGCCCATGAATTGGATATGGAAGTTTTGCTGGAAATTCACAGCGAGGAAGAATTATCTTACATTCAGCCGATTATTGACGTTGTCGGCATCAACAACCGCAACCTGAAAACCTTTGCGACCGATATCCGGCACACTATTGCACTTGCCGGTAAAATCCCCGATACATTCCTGAAAATTTCCGAAAGCGGACTTTCCGACCCGCAAACGGTGATTGATTTGCGTAAAAAAGGTTTTAGAGGATTTCTGATGGGTGAGAATTTTATGAAAACGGATCAGCCCGGGAAAACATTATCCGAATTTATCAGGCAAATCGTATGACCGGCCAACATTTGAAAATAAAAGTTTGTGGAATGAAATATCCTGAAAATATCAGGGAGTTAATACGTCTTCCTGTTGATATGATGGGCCTGATTTTTTACGAAAAATCGGCGCGGTATGCGGGACATTTACCGGCAAACGAATTACGAACTGTACCGCCGGACATTCAAAAAGTCGGCGTTTTCGTCAACGCTTCCCAAGAGGATATTTTTGCTAAAATTCGGGACTACGGTTTGCAAATCGTACAGTTACACGGAGATGAACCGCCCGGTTTTTGCCGGGAAATAAAAAAGTCGGGAATCAAAACAATCAAAGCTTTCCGAATTGAAATGGGCGGTGATTTCAGGGAATGCAGTTCGTATGAAAATACCTGCGATTACTTCCTGTTCGATACAAAAACGCCGCAATATGGGGGTTCGGGGAAAAAATTCGACTGGGGAATTCTTTTATCGTACAAGAGCGAGACGCCTTTTATTTTAAGTGGGGGTATCGGGGTGGAAGATGCGGAATCAATCCGGGAAACCATACAAACCCCGAAACTGTTCGGGGTTGATTTGAACAGTCGTTTTGAAACGGGTCCCGGGGAAAAAGACATGGAAAAATTAAAAGAATTTTGTCTTTCGCTGAATTACGACCGGCGGGTAAACCATAACCCCTGAGTGCAACTTTAAGTTCCGCTTTGGCGATTCCAGTTAACAAGCCTCGACTTTCAGGCGTTAAATCTCTTCTGCAATTCATCTTCCGAAAGCACTACTATGATTAACTTCCCGTCAGGAGTATAATTGGGTGAAGATGAGGCAAAAAGCCTTGCAAGCAATGCGGCCGCTTCGTCTTCATGGAGGATTTTCCCATAGGGAAGTGCAGCTTTTTTGGCCAGAGTCAGCGCCAAGTTTTCCGTAATTTCCTCTTTCACTTCGCAACCGGTTTCCACCACCTTGTCCGTCATGTCTCGGAGGATTCCGGTTATATCGGAAGATTCCAGCCCTGCCGGAATCCCGTTGATGGCATAGGAATAGTTGCCCAGGTCAGACAAATCAAAGCCCATATAAGCCAAGTCGTCGAGCAAAAACGGCAAAACGGTTGCCTGAGCAGGCGTAAAAGAAATGATTTCCGGAAACAAAGCGCTCTGCGAAACGCCTTGTCTTTGCCGCATCCGTTGCATGTATTCGTCAAACAGAACCCGCACGTGCGCACGGTGCTGGTCAATGAGGCTTAAGCCCGATTTCAAAGGCGAAATCAGGTATTTCCCTTTGTAAGAAATAATTTCCCTCTTTTCTCCGGTCAGGGCAGAGTCAATTTCCGCAGGAAACGAATCGTCCTGATACAGTTTTTCCCTCCTGATTGCAGCCGGTTCGGAAGTTTGCGCATTTTTGAACGGGTTATAATTCGTATTCAGGTTGATTTCGGGAGGGCCGGCAAAAGCCGCCTGTTTGCGGTAAACAGGCATGTTGACAGCGCCTTCCCTGTCAAATTCGAGGCTGGGAATCGCACCTGCTTTCCCGATGGCTTCTTTCACCGCCGCATTAATAATCGTCCAGATGGCCTGTTCGTTTTCAAACTTGATTTCGGTTTTGGTCGGGTGGATGTTCACGTCAATGCTTCCCGGATCAACCGTCATATAAAGGAAATAGTTCGGCATTTCGCCGGCCGGGATAAACGGTTCGAAAGCATGCATTACCGCTTTGTGGAAATAGGGATGGCGCATATAGCGGTTGTTCGCAAAAAAATATTGCAGGCTTCCCCGCTTCCTGCCGGAATCGGGCGTCCCGATAAAACCGGCTATCACTGCCAGGGATGTTTCGACATGAACGGACAACAACTGCGTTTCCAGCCTTTTCCCGAAAACGTTGAGAATCCGCTGTTTCAAATTAGCAACCGGCAGATTCATTACTTCCGTATCATTGTGCCGGAAATCGAAAGCTATCTGCGGATTAACCAGTGCAATGCGTTCAAATTCGCTGAGGATGCCCCGTAATTCCGTATCGTTAGACTTGAGAAATTTCCGCCGCGCCGGTACATTGAAAAACAGGTTTTTTACGGAAAAGATGCTTCCGGGACTGGCCGCAACGGGCTGCTGTTTCTCCACTTGGGAAGCCGAAATCAGGAGGAGCGTCCCCAATTTGTCTTCCGCCCTTGCCGTTTTCAGTTCGACCTGGGCAACGGCGGCAATCGAAGCAAGGGCTTCGCCACGGAAACCCATTGTACGCAGGGAAAACAAATCGCCGGCCTCAGTGATTTTAGAAGTTGCATGTCGCTCAAATGCCATCCGCGCATCTGTTTCGGACATGCCTTTTCCGTTATCGACCACTTGAATCAGACTGCGCCCGGCGTCTTTGACGTTCAGCAAAATCGTTGTGGCGCCTGCGTCTATTGCATTTTCCATCAGTTCTTTCACTACGGAAGCCGGACGCTGGATGACTTCGCCTGCCGCTATCTGGTTGGCAATCGAATCGGGCAATAAATGAATGATATCACTCATGGAGTAAACTGAAAACTAAGACATTATTTATAAATTAACCATACAATAATCCGGAAAATTGTACCGTTTATTTTTTGACAACACCTGAACCTGTTTGCGTTATCCGCGTATTTTGCGGGGTTGCGGCACATCTTCTTCTTTCATTTCCACTTTCAAAAATATGTCGTCTTTGTTTTTCGGACGAAGGTAATCGTAATTGATAAAGTCTTTCAGGAATTTATCGTCGGGAGTCAGGTCGGGAATGGGCAAAATATCGCAATCCGGTTCGGGATACCAGACAATCCGGGTGGGTTTCCGGTTCTTGACGTCGAAATTGATGTAACTGCTCACCGACTTAAACAGGCCGATAAAAGAGCCGTCTTTCCCGTCAACCGGATAATAAACGGATTCCGCATTCCCGTCTACATACATTTTATAAATTTCCCCGCCGTAGAAATAAGCCGTTAGATTCTTACCCTTCAATTGATTAAAATAGCTCGAATCAACGGCGGATTCCAGTTTTTGTACGGCAAAAGCGTATCTCAGCACATTCATCCGCTCAATGGTACTGTCGTTGAAAAGGATTTTAATCGTATCGCCATTCATCTGGTAGCCGGTATTCCACAGGATCGGGTTTTTGTACATATTCAAAACGGAATCGGCGGTATTGAACAGCAGAGAATCGCAAACGCCTTGCAAATCGACACGATAAAAACGAACGCCGTAATAAGCCCTGATTTCTCTTTCTTCGCCTGCGGTCGTCATCATCATGGTATCGGCATGGGCAAAAAGGGAATCTTTTCGGGAATACTCAATCATCTGCGCCGAATCGGTGGCAAAAGCAAATTGACTGTTTTCATCGTAATATCCGTAATCGCCCAGCAGGATAACTTTTTTCGCCGTATCGTTCAAAACCATATTGCCGAAAGCCTCGATAAAGCCCTCCGTTTTATTGTAAAAGAGCGAATCGGCCGTTATCGTTTTGGTTTTGTCTTTGCTCACGACTAAGGAACGGTTTTGCAACAGCGATTCTTCGGTGAAAGTGTTGTACCAGCCCAGGTCGGTATAGACCGTGCCGCTGTCGGATGTGATAACGGTTGGGCTTACCATGTCGGCGATACGGGTATCCGTATTGTAAACCAATGTGTCGCAGGTAAGTACAAACTGCGGATTGGTCAGTTGTACGGAGTCTTTGAAATGGGCAAGTTTTGTTTGCAGCGAATATTGCCCGTAAACGGATTTTAATTCATTTACGGAATCAAGCATCCGGCCGTTATCGAAGTAATAAGCCAGATTGCCGCCCCGGTCGTAGTTGAAACTGTCGGTAAGCAAAGTAACATCCCGGTTAATCATGCGGACATTCCCGCGAAGTTTCGCCAGTTGGATATTGGCGTCGTAATGCAGGTAATCCCCGTAGATAAACAAAGTATCGCCCTGTTCGATGCGTACCCGGCCGAAGGCTTCCATCGCATTGGCCGCCTGGTCGAAATACGCGCTGTCGCAGTACATATACGTGCTGTCATGCCGGAAAACAACACTGCCCCATAAAATCTGGAGATTGTGGCTGCGCAGGCCGGAAGAGTCGGCATATTCGACAATGACTTTGCTCTTTCCTTTCTGCGCCGGAGGAGTTTGAGCCGTTCCGATGAAAAATATTACAACGAAAAGGAAAAGGAAGACCGTCGTTTTAACGGCGTTATTTTTGCACCCACCCATCTTTTTCAAAATCGCAGTTCTTCCAGTTATCGTGGATGCGGATATAGGTCTCCTTTTGTTTTTTGGCAATCCATTTGTTGATGATTTGTTCGCGTTTTTGGGCTTCCACCATGGATTTCAACGCCTGGAAATCTTCCGACAAATTGGCTTTGTGCCCGTCTATCCTGGATTTCAGTTTCACGATAGCGGCTATTTCCTGACCTTTGGAATTAATCATGGTAAACGGTTTGGAAATATCGCCCGCTTTCATTGTGTAAACCGTTTTTCCTATTTCGGCAGGCAACTCGTCCATTTCGAAACGGGACGTTCCGGTTCTGTCGGAATATCTGCTTTCATCGCTGTTCACCATCAAACCCTGATTGTTCCGGGTATCTTTATCGGCGGAAAGATAAGGGGCGGCTTCTTCGAAAGAAAATTTCCCGTTTACAATATCCGTCCGGATTGAATCCAGTTTTTGAACGGCTTCGGCGAGTTCGTCCGCAGAAATTTCCGGTTTCAGCAAGATATGGCGTACATTGATTCTATCGCCGCGCTTTTCAATAAGCTGGATAATATGATAACCATATTCGCTTTTGACAACTCGTGAAACCCGTTTCGGGTCGTTCAACTCAAATGCCACAGCCGCAAATTCGGGATCCAGCAGGCCTTTCCCTACAAATCCCAATTCGCCGCCCCTTTCGGCCGACGCCTTGTCCTGGGAATAAAGGCGCGCCAGGGTGGAAAACTGTTTTTTCCCGCCGGTAACCTGCTCGGTAAAATCCCGCAACTGTTCTTTGATATGATCAATTTCAGCCAAAGAAACCGCCGGCTCAATAGTGATGATTTGAACTTCAACGGTTGTTTCGATATACGGAAGGCTGTTCTTAGGAATCTTGTTGAAAAACGTTCTTACTTCTGAAGGCGTAACTTTCAGGTTTTCCACAAGTTTGGCCTGCACTTCCCGAACGATGGCATTTTCTTTTATATTGGTGCGCAGTTCTTCACGGTAGGCGTTAATGGATTTACCCAAATATTCTTCCAGCTTTTCCCGCGAACCGACTTGATTGACGGCATAATTTACCTGAGCTTCTACCTGTTGATATACCCTCGAATCGGGAACTTCTATACTGTCCAGTTTCGCCTGATGCAAAAACAGTTTTTGAATGGCCATCTGTTCGGGTATCACACAATAGGGGTCGCCCTGCATACGCTGTTTTTCCAGCTGCATCTGCAAACGCATGTTTTCAACGTCCGACAAAAGAATGGCGTCGTCGCCAATAATCCAGATAACCTCGTCTATGACATTGCTTTGCGCTTGCAACATTACGCCACAGAACAGAGCAACCGGAAAGAAAAGTAAAAACTTCTTCATCTTTTTTTTATTGTATTATTCTTTGTAAAACTTGATTTCCCTTTTATTCAGCGCCCGCAGATAAATATCCTCTTCCATTTTTTTCAGGAAATCAATTTTCTGTTGATTGACGCACATTTCCCGGACAACAGGTTTGATGTATTCAAAGGGTACAATGTCGTCCGGCGACATTGATTCGGCAAGATTCAAAAAAATTCCCTGCGCCGGATATTTATCCAGATTGAATTTTTCCCTGTGGCTTGCGTAGTACTTACGAAGTTCATTATCAGTGATTTTCCGGGTCAATTTTTCATTAATCAGTTGTTCCTGATATTGATAAATCACTAAAGATCTCCTGTAATTTTCAACTAAGCGGTCAATTTGCGTCATATCGCTCATGTTTTGTTCGGCAATATCATAGAGCAAAACATCAATAATCCAAGTTCTGATGTAATGTTCCGCTGCGAAAAGGCTATCTTTATCGGATAAACCGGACGGAACATTCCTTTCCAAATCACTTTTCAACAACGTTTTGTTTCCCACTTTCACAACGAACGCTTCATTTTGCTCTTTCGGTTGTATGCAGGAAAACAGCAGCCAGGATACAATCACTACCGGAATTACCAATTTCATAAACAGTTAAAGAATATCATTTTAAGGGATTAATACGTCTTTATATATCGTTACGGGATATTTCTCATTCAAAGTTTTGATCCATTCTTTTTCCAGGTGATCCTGATAATCGGTAATTACCGTACCCCGGACGTCCGTATATAACTCCGGACTGTTCAGTACTTTTCCCATCAGGAAGAAATCGCCGAACCCTTCCGGTTTTTCGGCTTTGCCTGTTTTGAAAACCCATTCGTCAACAAACGGATTTTCCCCTTGTCCGGATAAAACTTTTTCGATTTTTACATAAGCAACATCGCCGATTTTATAGTTTTCCTCCAGGTAAGCAACCGCTTCTTCCGGCGCTTCTTTCAGTTTCCTTTTGGAAATTTCCTTCAGCATTTTCTTTTTAGTTGCCGCATCCTTTGCAAGAATTACATACCCTTTATAATGAGGTTCATCCCATGCGTATTGTTGCTTGTTGGCTTCAAAGAACTTCTGGAGTCCGTCCGAATCGGAAGACGCCTTGTCCCAAACTTCGCGTTTGCTGACTTCAAACATCAGCGAACCGTCGCGAAATTCCCGCACCAAATCGGCAAATTCAGGATAGCGGTTTTCCAAATCTTTATCCAAAATTTTCAACAGGACGGAATATTCGTATGCTTTTAACCTTTCGGCTACCAATTCCGTGGAGACTTTACAGGGGGAATGGGGATCTTTTTTCAAAAATTTAATAAAATCAGCCACCGTATAAGAAATATCGCCCGCTTTGAATAAAATATCGGGACTGTTGGCATAAACCGCTTCAAACAAACTGTCGGTCGGATACATGGTAACCGCGGAAACAACTAACTTCCGGTAGATATTGTTGTTGCCGGAAAAACCAAATTCTTTTTTCAGCCTGTCAATGCCCGGCGCAAATAAATCAACGGCATATCCGCCCTTTTTCAGCAGGCTTTCGATTCCGCTTTTCTTTTCTTCAAAGGATTCCAAAGGTTTTTTACCGGTCAGTTTGGCAATGTGAAAACCGAAAGAAGTTTTGAACGGTTTGGTAATATCCCCGATTGTTTCCATCGCAAAAACATTGTCCCTGAACTCTTGAACCATCCTTCCGTATTCAAAAAAACCCAAGTCGCCGCCTTTGGCCGCACTGCCCCGGTCGCCGGAAGTTTCCCCGGCCAGCGCGGCAAAATCGGCTCCGTTCAATAAAGCATTGTAAATCGAATCAATTGTGTTTTGGGCGGCAGCAATTTGCGCTTCGCCGGCGTCTTCCGGAACGGTAATTAAAATGTGGGAAGCCCTGATTTGCCCGGGATTTTCCCGTTTACCAAGCAGTTTAAGAATATGATACCCGTAGTTGCTGCGGGCAATCCCGCACTGTCCGGCCTTCAGTCCGTAAGCCACATCTTCCAGAGGCAAATTCAGCTGTAATCCGCCGAACCATCCCAGATAACCGCCTTGTTTTTTGGTCTGTTCATCAAGAGAATATTCCTGCACCATTGCATCATAACTTTCCCCCTTACGGATGCGGTTGTAAATTTGCACGGCCTTTTTGTATGTTTCCAAAGTATCGGCAGGCAAGATTTTGAAATTATTATCGGGAACGCCCGGAAAAGGAAATAAGATGTGGCTGATTTCGACAAGGGATTTCATCCTTTCGTATTCTTTTTTCGCGAGATGGGCATTGGTTTCCAAACTGTCGAGATAAGGCTGGGCCAGTTGAATGCGGTATTCCGACAATTCGCGGATAAAGTCAGGCAAGGTATCCAAACCTTGGGCTTCGGCTTCCATTACTTTCAGTTTGAAATTTTTAAATAATTCGGTATAATCTTCCAGTGATTGTTGTTCAATGGATTCTTCACCGTTATTTTTATTATAAATATATTCAAACTCCGATTTCCTGACGTCATTCCCGTTAATGGTCATAATTACCGGGTCATTTTGTTGAGCGGCAACGGAAAACGAAATTGCCGTTACAAGAAAGAAAAAATACTTTTTCATAAAAACATTTATTTTTTAAGTTAGACATAGATAATTCGGGTTTTAAACGGAGACAAATAAAATTTATTGCGCGGGAACCGATATTCTTTGCTTGAGGAATTATTGCCGGCTGAGACGTAGGATGACATTCCCCGCTTTCTTTTACATCCATTTCGTTTTGATAAAACTGTTTTGAGAAATGAACTTTATTTATTGTCAACCTGCCGCGCCTGTCATTTCCGCGCAGGCGGGAAACAACGTTCGGCGAAACAATCCGGAGAAATTACGGGTTACGAATTACGTAGGGGCGCACCCGTGTGTATGCCCCTACAAGGGAAAGCCGCAGCTCGCAATTGTAAAAGTCAACTAATTCGTTACATGTTACTGTCTTTATAAAGAACATGAAAAAACGAAAAAAATGACAGATTCAACATTACTGTCGCAAACCCCTGCCCGCCGGATGCAGGGCTGCATCAAGGAGTATGAACGAATCAGGCGCAGGGAAAGTACAGCCTTTAAGACCGTCCGGGACTTCTGTATCTGTCATCGGTTCTCCCGATTGACTGCCGGCAGCTGTCCAAGGGCATCACTGTCGCCCATCCCGGGCGCACTTATCACCTGCCTGGCCGGTTGACGGTTACGGTCGCCCGGCCCGGGTGGAGGTACTCGAAGACAAAAAGGCCCTTAGCGTGATGTTTGCTACCCTGAAAGCCTTTAATATCCTCAAACGGCAGTACGGTGTGGAAGTTGAGGCCGTGATCACCGACAGCGGGGCGGAGTTCGGCAGCGGCCCTGCGGCCAAAAACA